>CBFCYU010000012.1:0-18613 GCA_965602415.1 uncultured bacterium
CTTCGGCTCCTCGATCCGCTCCTTCTCGATCCGCTCGAGCTTTCTCTCGCGATCCTTGGCCTGACGATGCTTCTGACCGACCTTGTGGCGGCGGACGAAATCCTTGTATCGATCGATCGTCTCCTCCTGCTTCTCGAACAGGTCGAGCCGCCTTTCCCGCTCCGCGTCGCGCAGGGCGCGCGACGGGCCGTAACCGACGCGATAGGTCGTGATCCGGCCGAACGCAACCTCCCACGTCCGGTTCGAGATCCGTTCGAGGAGGTGGCGGTCGTGCGAGACGAGGATGACCGCGCCGGGAAAGCGGAGGAGCTGCTCCTCGAGCCAATCGAGTGCGGCGAAGTCGAGGTGGTTCGTTGGCTCGTCGAGAAGGAGAACGTCCGGCTCCTCCAGCAGGACGCGCGCGAGCGCGGCGCGCGCCTCCTCGCCGCCGGAGAGGAGACCGACTGGCTTGTTGTGCTCGGACTCGCCGAACCCGACGCCGGCGAGCGCGGCGCGGACCTTCGCCTCGATCTCGTACCCGCCTCCGGCGGCGAATCGGTGCAACAGGTCGTCATAGCGATGAAGCTGCTCGTCGTCGGCTCCGTCTGCGATCGCCGTCTCGAGTTCCCGCAGCTCCCGTTCGACGGCGCGGTCCTCGGCGAACGCGCGCTCGACCGCGTCCCAGACCGTGCCGTCCCCTTCGAGCCGTGCCGTTTGGGGCAAGTGTCCGATCCGGACCTCACCGATGAAACGGACGCCACCCTCGGTCGGCTCCTCGGCTCCAGCGATCATCCGCAGGAGGGTCGATTTCCCTACGCCGTTGTCGCCGATCAACGCGACCCGGTCTCCGCGTGAGACCTGGGCGGAGACGGGCTCGAACAGGACGTGCGTCCCGAACGCCTTGCTCAGTCGATCGATCTGCAGGAGCGACATGCGCCTGATGGTACGGAAACCTCCGAAGCGAAGAAAGACGCGCTTCTCTCTCCTCAGCGAGTGTGCTAGCATGCGTCCGGTGAGGCGGATGCGCGAGGCGATGCTGTACGACAGACTGGCCAACGGCCGCGTCCGTTGCCGTGTTTGCTCGCATCGCTGCGTCATCGAGCCGGGGGGGCGTGGCATCTGTGCGGTGCGGGAGAACGTCGACGGGACCCTCACCAGTCTGGTCTACGGTCGGCTGATCGCGCGCGACGTCGATCCGATCGAGAAGAAGCCGCTGTACCATTTCTATCCAGGGACGCGCGCCTACTCGATCGCGTCGGTCGGCTGCAACTTCACTTGCCTCCACTGCCAGAATCACTACATCTCGCAATATCCGCGGGAACACGCCGGGCGGGTCATCGGGGACGAAATTCCGGCCGAGGAGGTTGTCTCCGATGCGGTCGCGAACGGCTGCCGCTCGATCGCCTACACCTACACCGAGCCGACGGTCGCGATCGAGTATGTCCTCGACGTGATGCGCCTCGCCAAGGATGAGGGCCTGAGCAACGCCTGGGTGTCGAACGGCTACTTCACCGAGGAGACGCTCGCGGTGATCGGGCCGTACCTCGATGCGATCAACGTTGATCTAAAGGGGATTTCCAACCGCGTGTATCGGGAGATCATCGGCGGGAACGTTCGCCCGGTTCTCGGCTCGATCGAGCGCCTGACCGAGGCCGGCATCTGGGTCGAGGTGACGACGCTCGTCATCCCCGGCGTGAACGACGACCCGAACGAACTCCGCTGGACGGCCGAAGCGATCGTCGGTATCTCGCCTCGGATTCCATGGCACGTCAGCCGGTTCTTCCCCGCGTACAGGCTTGTCGATCGACCGCCGACGCCGGTCGAGACCCTCGAGCGAGCGTTCCGAGTCGGCCGTGAGGCCGGGCTGCGCTACGTCTACCTGGGGAACATCCCCGGTGAGGGCGAAGAGACGCGATGCACCGAGTGCGGCGAACGTCTGATCGAGCGGAGCGGGTATCGGATTCGCGAGAACCGGATGAGCGAGGGGGCCTGCCCGGGCTGCGGAGCGCCGGTCGATGGGGTCTGGTTCCCCGGAGACTGACGCCACGTCACCGCCGCGTCACGTGAACGCGGCGCGCACTCTCTTCGAGGAGCTCGATTCGGACGTGAACGTCGCTTAGCTCGACAAGCCCATCGATCCGCTCCGGCCACTCGACCACGCTGACGCCTTCCTCAGGCGGCAGATATGCGTCGAGGCCGACTTCGGCGAACTCGGCGAGCGATGAGATCCGATACGCGTCGATGTGATGGAGCGTCAGCCGGCCGGCGTACGTGCGGGCGAGGAGGTAGCTCGGCGACACGACAACAGCGGTGATCAGCAGCCCCTTGGCGATCCCCTTGGTCAGCGTCGTCTTCCCCGACCCGAGCGGGCCGATGAGGGAGACGAGGGAGCCGTCGGCGAGGCCCTCGGCGATGCCGATCCCGATCTCCTCCATCTCAATCGGATCGCGAGCGATGATTGTCTTGTCCATCTACGTGCGGAGGTGAACGTCAAGCGTTGCGAGGCGGGACTCGATCCGCGCAACGATCTCGTCGACCTCCGGATCGGTCAAGGTCCGATCCATGGCGCGGAAGGCGAGTTCGTACGTGAAGCTCTTCCGTCCTTCGCCGACTTGCTCGCCCTCGTAGAGGTCGTACAGCAGCGCCGTCTCGACCTCCGGCTCCGCCAGGATCGCCTCGCGAACCTCGGCCTCCGGCAGTTCCGCTGGAGCGGAGACGGACAAGTCGCGTTTCGACGCCGGGAACTGCGGCGGCTCAGCGTAGGCGATCGGGGCGTCGGCGTTGATCGTGAGGTCTGCCGCGCAGAACTCGAAGGCGAGGATCGTCGTTGGGACGGCGAATCTCTCGATCAGGGTCGGAGATAGTTCACCGAGGAATCCGATTGGGCGCCCATCGCGGATGAACCGGGCACCTCGTCCCGGATGGAGGTACGGAGGCAGGTCCTCCGACCGGACCGTCACTCCGTCGAGCCGGAGTCGCTTGAACAGATCACCCAAGATCCCCCGAGCGATCGGGAGGGAGACTCGTTCCTTCCCGCGCAGGGGGATCCCCGTTCGGCCGAACAGGGCGCCGCCGAGGGTCTCCTGTTCGCCGCCGGACGCGGAGAAGACCCGGCCGACCTCGTAGATCATTCCACCGTCGACGCCGCGGCTGAGGTTTGTCTCAACGATTGAGAGAATTCCCGGGAGGAGGCTCGATCGAAGCATCGATTGCGCGACGGTCATCGGGTTGATCAGTCGAATCAGGTCGTCGTCCGCGATGCCGAGCGCGTCGCGCCAAACCCGCTTGTCGAATCCATCGCCGACGACCTCGATCATTCCGAGGCCGGTGAGGGTCTCGCGGATTCGATCCTTGGTTCGCTCGACGGAGTCCTTCCGCCCGACCAGAAGGACCGGCGTTGGCGCCACTGAGTCGAGCCGATCGTAGCCGTAGATCCGCCCGACATCCTCGATCAGGTCGACCTCGCGTTCGAGATCGGGCCGGAAGTACGGAATCGACGCGACGATCTCCGACGGCCCTTCACTCTCGGCATCGATCCGAAGACGCCGGAGGGCGTCGAGACACGTCCCCCGATCGAGGTCGAGACCGAGGAGCAACGCGGCGCGTTCGGGGCGGAGTCGGAGCGTCCGCCGTGTGCTCGGCGCCGGGTAGGCGTCAGAGAGCCCGCGGTGGACGCTGCAGCCAGTCAGTTGCTGGATCAAGTGTGCGGCTCGTTCGGCGGCGAGCACAACGCTTTCCGGATCGATCCTCCGTTCGAACCGCTGCGACGCTTCGCTGCGCAACCCGACAGCGCGGGACGACTTGCGGATTGTGTATCCGGTGAACGACGCGATCTCGAGCAAGAGGCGGCTCGTCTCGGGGCGGATCTCCCCCCGCTTGCCGCCCATCAGCCCGGCAAGCGCGAGACCGCCACCCCCGTCGGCGATCATCAACACGTCCTCGGTCAGCCGGCGGTCGACCCCGTCGAGCGTGCGGAAGGTATCGCCGGGCGCGGCACGCCGGATGACGATTGGCTCCTCGACTAGGTCGGCGTCGAACGGGTGGAGCGGGTGCCCGAGCTCGAGCATCACGTAGTTCGTTGCGTCGATGACGTTGGAGAGTGGCCGCATTCCGGCCTTGATCAGCCGATGCTGCATTCGCAGCGGGGACGGGGCGATCGTGATCCCGTCCATCAACCGGGCGGCGTAGCGCGGCGTGTCGGCCGGATCCTCGATCTCGATCCGGATCCGATCGGCGGCCGGAGGGAGCGTCTCCTTGACGTCGGTGGCCGGGTCGGCGAGCGGGCGGTCGAGGATGGCGGCGACCTCACGTGCAATCCCATACACGCTGGCACAATCCGGGCGGTTCGATGGGACCTTGATGTCGAAGACAGTGTCGTCGTATTCGAGGAGGGTGGTCAAATCGGTCCCGATCGAGAGGTCGAGAGCCGGATCGAAGTTCCAGATCCCCTCCGAGCGATCCTCCAGCCGCAACTCCTCCTTGGAGCAGATCATCCCGTTGGAGGTCGCGCCGCGGATCTTCCGTCGTTCGATCACGAGCCCGGTCGGGAGTTCTCCGCCGGAGAGGACGATCGGGACGAGCGCGCCGTCGACGACGTTCGAAGCTCCGCAGACGATCTCCACCGCCTCCGAGCCGATGTCGACGACGCAGAGCGTGAGGTGATCCGACTTCGGCAGAGGCTCGCTCGAGACGACGCGCCCGACGACCGCGTTACGCAGGCTGCCGGTCTTCTCGATCCCTTCGACCTCGATGCCGGCGAGGGTCAGACGCTCGGCGAGACGAGCGAGCGCTTCGTCTGAAACCTCGATGTCAACGTAGTCCGCGAGCCACCGACACGGGACCTTCATCGGATCTTCCTCCCGTTACAGGGAAATCTGGGCGTAGAAGACGGGCACACCTCTGCCCATCACCGGTGTTGCCACACCGACACGCGCCCTCAACGACAACAGCCCGCCCAGCGTCGAGAGATCGATGATCTGCTCGATCCCCGCCTCTATGCTGGGCGACGTTTTACCGAATTCAACGAGGGTTGTCCAACCGATCCCGCCGGCGAGGAAGAGGCGTGACCGCATTCGGTCGACCATCGCCACGTTGAGCAAGTTGTAGGGCATTTCGCCGACGACGAGGATCTCGAATCCAAGATCTCCGACGATCTCGTGAACCGTCGACGGAGGAGAGAACGAGTGCAGTCCGCTCAGCCGAAAGCGGAACGGCTTCGGTGGTTCGGCGAAGCCGAGGCCGATCCGTGCGCTTCCCTGGAGGTACGCGCCGGGGAAGACGCGCAGTTCGTCGCTCGAACTCACCGACAGGCGGCCGGAGCCTCCGGCGGTGACGTTGATCGACAGCGCGCGGGTGCGCGAAGAGGCGAAGGAGGGATGATCGATCACATCGAGTTCGAACGCGACCAACGCCGTCTCGTCCGCGAACAGGCGCTCGACGCCGACGGTCCACGAGACATCCGGCTCCCAGAACGTCGCCGGCGAGCCGGTCTCCGGTTGGGAGTAGCCGGTGTACGTGAAAGCGATGCCTCCGGCGAATCGGCCCCCAACGACGGAGCCGAGCGCGGACAGGCGATGGTTACGGCCGAGCTTGATCTGAGCGGAAGCGGCTCCCTGTGCGACCGAGATGCGGAACCTATCCAGATAGGAAAAGGTCAGGCCGCCGGTCTCTGTGTCGGCGGTCAGGACGTAGGCGTCGAGCGGATAGGCCGCCTTGTTCGCCCCTCCGACGACCTTCACCGGGGCGTTGTTGTTCAGCCGATCCAGGTCGGGGAGCTTGTGGTCGGGGTCGATCGTCGCGCGAGCGACCCACGACGGGGTTCGCAAGACCAGCTCGGCTGTCTCCGGGTCTCCGGACCACTCCTGCCGGAGGGTCGCCCCCGAGCGGAGCGTGACCTCGACGTCGACCGGTTGTGGGGTCCCGCCGGAGCGGGTCACCACCACAGTCGTCACGTGCTCGGTTCCCGATGGTTCGCGGGACGCGATCCGGATCGAGTAGTCGACCCGGCCGGGGCCAAAGACCCAGGTGTCGAAAATCTCATCGAGTGGACGTCCGGACTCTTCTTCGAGCAGAACCTGGAACGTGTGAACGTCGAGCAAGTCCGCGCGCCGCTCGTCGATCGCTCTCGAGATCGCGCGCTCGAACGCGTCATCCCCGATCGCGGCGGCGATCGCCCGGGCGACGAGGTATCCCTTGTCGTAGAGGCGGACGTCGGACACGTTGCTGAATTGAACGTTCTCGATCGGCTTGACCAGTGCCTCGTCGAACCCGATGTACTGCGTCATCAGGTACGGGAGTTCGATGAAGTGCTCGCGGAGGTTGAAGTAGCCGAACTGGCGCTTCACGAGTTCCTCGATCACGCCCGGGGAGCTGAAGCCGAACAGGTTCGGCTCGAACGCGCCGTACCGGCCCTCGAAGTACCGGACGGCGAGGTATTGGGCGAGGCCCTCCGAGAGCCACGCCTCGGTGTTCAGATCGATCCCGGTCCCCAAGCCGACCCACTGATGGGCGATCTCGTGGGCCAAGACGTACTCCGTGACGCGGTTGAGTGCCCCAAAGAACAAGACGTTCCGATGGGTGAAGAACCGCCGCGAGAGCCAGACGATCCCGTCGGCGGCGAAGGAGAGACCGTTGTCATTCGGGTTCTCCACGATCATCAATCTCGTTCGGGGATACGCCCCGTAGCGGCCCTCGTACTCGTCGACGATGTCGCGGGCGAGGGTGGCGAAAAACCGGGCGTCCTCTTCGTGGCCCGGGAGGTAGGCGACCTCGATCGGGATCGGCCCGTCGAGCGTGTAGCGGTGATAGTCGGTCCCGATTGTCAACCCGAGTGAGCGGGCCGGGGACTCGTACGCGACGCGGAATCGCTTCTCTCCTTCATCCTCTACTGGGTCCGTCAGCGGCTCCAGAACGTCGGCCCCGGCGATCAGGTCGAACGCGCCCGGGATCGTGACGGTCGCTTCAAGGCGGATCCACGGGAACGTCAGAGGGAACGCCTCGCGCCCGCCGTAAGCGATCCGCCCGGCCTCCTCGACGATTTCCTCCTGAGCCGGGAAGAGGGCCGGGAACCACCCGAATCGCCACGTGAGGATTTCGGCGGTGATCCCCTGATCGCCGACAGCGTTGCGTGGGACCTCCGTGGTGAACGCGATTCGCAGCGTCACGGGTCCGGATACGTCGGAGGCGGGCCCCGGCAGATCGATCCCTAGGACCGTGTCGTCGAGCGAGTACGTCTGCCAGGACGGCGGGAGGGCGAGGGTGCGAAACGACAGGTCTGATGCTTCGCCCCCTTCCACAAGCTCCACGGTCGTTACGACCGTCTCCGACGTCTCGAATCCGAACGGGTATCGCACGTCGGCCGATCGGGGCGAAAGGTACGGGTTCGGTTCCCGGTCAAGGTTGGCGAGAAGCGACAGATAAACGGTCTGCGTCGTCGGAATGAGGTGCAGCTCGACGGTCCCATCGAATTGCCGATGCTCGGCGTCGTAGCGGACATCGATGACGCAGCTTGGCTCGGCGGTCGACTCGGCCGACACCGGGACGACCAGTATGGCAATGGCGAAGAGTGAAACGACGAATAACTTCATGAGACCTCCCGTGCGCACGTCCTGCTCAGTCTTCCGTGCCTTCGGCTTCCGTTGTGCGGTCGACGCGGACGCGGGCCGAGGTGATCTCTCGATCGGTCGCCCGTTCGACGAGAAGGGTCACCCGGCCGACCACCACCCTGTCGCCCAGCTTGGCCATGGTGCCGAGGCGATGCTGGATCAGGCCGTTGATCGTGACGCCCTCGTCCTCGGGGAGTTCGATGTCCATCGCTCGATTGAGATCGTGAACGGCCGTGTCTCCGGTGGCGAGCGCCTCGTCGCTGGAGATGCGTTGGAGCAGCGCCGTCGGCCGGTCGTACTCGTCCTCGATCTCCCCGACGATCTCCTCGAGGATGTCCTCCAACGTGACGATCCCCGCCATCCCCCCAAATTCGTCGATCACGACGGCCATGTGGACCTTCTGCCGCTGAAACTCGCGCAGCAGGACGTTGATCGGCTGCGTTGTCGGCGCGTAGTACGCCGGACGGAGGAGCTTGTCGAGCGTTATCTGCGGATCGGACGGATCGCAAGAGAGGAGGTCCTTGGCGTACAGCGTGCCGACGATGGCGTCCGGGACCTCCTGGTAAACGGGAAAGCGCGAATGGCCATCCCTGGCGAAGATCTTCTGGACCTCTTCGAGCGGCGTCGCGAGTTCGATCGCCTGCACGTCGGGCCGCGGGACCATCACCTGCTCGGCGGTCATCTCGTCGAAGTCGAGGATGCGGCGGATCATCTCACCGTCGGCCTGATCGAGGAGGCCGCTTTCCTCGCTGGCGTCGATCAGCGTCTCGATCTGCTCGTCGCTCACCTCGATCTGTTCCATCTCCGAGAGGTCGACACCGAAGACCCTTCCGACAGTGTGCGCCGCACCGCGGAAGAGCCAGATCAGCGGGCGGAGGAGGCGCGTCATTGCGTAAATCTGGTTGATCGTCAACAGGGTCAGCCGCTCGGCGTTGTGCTTGGCGAAGCTCTTCGGGGTGATCTCGCCGAAGATGAGGAGCGAGATGGTCATCACGATCGTTGCGGTCAGAGCCTGTATGCTTTGGGACGTCGTCGGGAGGATCCGGATGAACACCAAAGTCATCAGCGAGCTGGCCATGACGTTGACGAGGTTGTTGAGGACGAGGAGCGCGGTGATCAGGTCGTTCGGCTCCTCAAGAAGATGGGTCAGCCCACGCTTCTTCCTGCCGTGCGTGTTGATCAGGTAGCGCAGCCGCCCCCGCGCAAGCGACGTAATCGCGGTCTCAGCGCTTGAGAAGTAGGCGGAAGCGACAAGTAGGAAGAGAAGCAGCGCAATTTGTGCGCCTATCGACACAGTCCAATTCACCTCACGGTTCCGTATTATAGGTCGGGGGTCTCTGGGTGCAACAAGCGCCCGGCCGTTGCTGCGGCGACAGAAGACCCTGTACAATGGCCGGCCTCGGGAGGGAGGAACGTGGAGCTCGATCAGCTGCAGCAGATCATCCGGTTGCTGAAGGCGGAGGGTCTCAGTGAGATCACCGTCTGCGAAGGGGATCAGCGGATCACCGTGAAGCAGGATCTCAGCGGCGCGGTGGTTCGATCGCCCTCGTCGCCTGTCCTTGTCGAGCCGGATCGCCCGGCCGAAGGTGCGGACGATTCGGAGGACGTGCTTACCCTCACGGCTCCGCTCGTTGGAACGTTCTACCGTCGACCGGCGGCGGACGCGGAGCCGTTCGTCACGCCCGGAGACATCGTGAGCCTGGGAGACACGCTCTGCTTCATCGAGGCGATGAAAGTGATGAACGAAATCAAAGCCGAGGAGGCGGGCCGAGTTCTGCGGGTGCTCGCCGACGACGGCGAGGCCGTTGAGTACGGCCAGCCCCTGTTCGTCTTCGACCGTCTATGAGCTTCGATACCGTTCTGATCGCCAATCGCGGCGAGATTGCTCTCCGCGTGGTCGAAGCCTGCCGCGAGCTTCGCCTGCGGAGCGTTTGCGTCTACTCCGAGGCCGACGCGGGGATGCCGTACCTTCGTTTGGCCGATGAGTCCGTCTGCATCGGCCCGCCGGAGCCGGCTCGGAGTTACCTGAACATCCCGGCGATCGTCAGCGCGGCGGAACTGGCCGAGGCGGGCGGAATCCATCCCGGATACGGATTCCTCGCCGAGAATCCCCACTTCGTCGAGGTCTGCGAGGAGCACGGACTGACGTTCATCGGGCCGCCAAAATCGGTGATGGAGCTGCTCGGTGACAAGCTCGCCGCGCGGAAGATCGTCTCTGAGGCTGGCGTGCCGGTCCTCCCGGGTGAACCGGCCCCGGGAGATCCGGTTGCCCTCCTCGAAGCTGGGGAGCGGATCGGGTATCCGCTTCTGATTAAGGCGGTCTTCGGCGGCGGGGGGCGCGGGATGCGCTGGGTGGCAACTCCCAACGAGCTTGTCGACAAGGCGTCCGCTGCGTCGGAGGAGGCCAAGGCGGCCTGCGGTGATGAGTCACTCTACCTCGAGAAAGCGCTCCCTGACCCGCGGCACATCGAGGTCCAGATCATCGGCGACGGGGAGGAGAGCCCGGTCCAGCTCGGCGAGAGAGAGTGCTCGATCCAGCGTCGACACCAGAAGCTGATCGAGGAGTCGCCGGCGCCGAGCCTGAGCGAGGACGTTCGCGATCAGCTTCGGCAGGCGGCCCTGTGGGCGGCGCGCGCGGTCGGATACCGGAACGCGGGGACAGTCGAATTCCTTCTCGCGCCCGACGGTGCGTTCTATTTCATCGAGATGAACGCGCGGATTCAGGTCGAACACTCGGTCAGTGAGGTGGTCTGCGGCGTCAATCTGATCAGGGAGCAGATTCTCCTCGCTGCGGGAGAAAGGCTGTCGTTTGCGCAGGAGGAGGTCGAGCTGCACGGGCACGCGATCGAGTGTCGGTTGAACGCCGAGGACCCGAAGCGGGATTTCCTCCCGTCGTGCGGGAGAGTGGCCATTGAGCAGCTCCCGGGCGGGCACGGCGTCCGGCTCGACACGGCGCTCTTCCACGGGATGGACGTGCTTCCTTACTACGACTCGCTGGTGGCGAAGCTCGTCACGTGGGGACAAGACCGCGAGGACGCCCGGCTCCGGATGATCACCGCGCTGCAGCGGTTCGAGCTTTCCGGGATCGAGACGACGCGCGACCTCCTTGGGGAGATCCTCGAGCGGACGGAATTCAAGACCGGGGAATACACGACGGCCTTCCTCGAGCGGCTCCTCACCGGTTGATCGGTCCTCGGTCGACCCGTACCCTTGCCCTGCTGCGTGTGATCTGAGAGGACTGCGATGTTCGAATCCCTGACGAAGAAACTGAACGATGTCTTCACCCGCTTGCGCGGGCGCGGCAGGCTGTCGGAAGACGATGTCGTTGCGGGGCTGCGGGAGATCCGCCTTGCCCTGTTGGAGGCGGACGTCAACTACAAAGTCGTCAAGGAGCTGATCGAGCGGATCCGGACGGAGGCAGTCGGCGAGGCGGTCCTTGAGAGCCTGACGCCGGGGCAGCAACTCATCAAGATCATCCGAAGCGAACTCGCCGAGACGATGGGCGGCGAGCGGGCGACGCTGTCGCTCGATCGACGTCCGGCAGTTGTTCTCCTTGTCGGGCTGCAGGGCTCGGGGAAGACGACGGCGGCAGCGAAGCTGGCCGCTCTCCTGAAGAAGGAAGGACGCAAGCCGGTCCTCGCAGCGGCCGATGTCGTCCGCCCGGCGGCCGTCGAGCAGCTGGAGAAGCTCGGCGTCCAGGTGGACGTTCCTGTCGTCTCCCGCGCAGGGGTCACCCCGCCCCGGATCGCATCGGAGGCGGTCGAGTGGGCGGTGGAGAATCTGTGCGACGTCGTCCTTGTCGACACGGCCGGCCGCCTGCAGATCGACGACGAGATGATGGGCGAGCTGGAGGAGATGGCCGCGGGGACCGAGCCGTCGGAGATTCTGCTCGTAGCGGATGCGATGACCGGGCAGGAAGCGGTGAACGTCGCCGGCGCGTTCGACGAGCGGCTTGGGCTGACCGGGATCGTGCTAACAAAACTCGACGGGGACGCTCGGGGTGGGGCGGCGCTGTCGATCCGGCACGCCACCGGATGTCCGATCAAGTACGTTGGCACCGGCGAGAAGCTCGACGGGCTCGAGCCGTTCCATCCGCAGCGGATGGCCGACCGAATCCTCGGAATGGGCGATGTCGTCACGCTGATCGAGCAGGCAGAGGAGCGGATGGATCAGCAGAAGGCGGAGGAGCTAGTCAAGCGGGTCCGCAAGAATCGGCTTACCCTGCAGGACTTCCTCGAGCAGCTGGAGGAGATGCAGAAACTCGGGCCAGTGTCGCAGATCCTCGAGCGCCTCCCCGGTGCGGCAAAGCTGAAGGCGTCCTCGGACTCTGAAGAAGAAGCCGAGATGAGCCGGGCCCTGGCCATCCTGCGATCGATGACGGTGCAAGAACGACTCAACCCGTCTATAATCGGGGGCAGCCGTAAGAAACGGATTGCTCGCGGCAGCGGGACGAAGGTACGAGACGTCAATCGTGTCCTGTCGCGGTTCGAGGAGGCTAAACGGGCACTGAAGCTAGTTGGAGGGCATCGAGGGGGTAAGGGTCGATCGCCCCTCGATATGCTCGAGGCCTCGTAGACACGTCTTTCGTTTCACGACAATAATCGACTGAGGTGAAGGTATGGCAGCGAAGATTCGGTTGAAGAGGGTTGGGCGGAAGGGACAGCCGTCGTATCGCGTCGTCGTACTCGACGGCCAGAAGCCGCGAGACGCAAAGGTGGTCGCGGATCTGGGATTCTACGATCCGAAGACGAACCCACCGACGTTCGAGATCGATAGCGAGACGGCGCTCAAGTGGCTCCTCGATGGGGCGAAGGCGACGAGTGCCGCTCGCAGCATTCTGTCCAAGGCCGGGGTCATGGCGGCGTGGGACGCGGCGAAGCGCGGCGAGACGATCGCGATCGCGGCAAAGGAGCTGAAGCCGTCGACCAAACGAAAGAAGAAGGAAGGGCCGATCTCGGAGGAAGAGAAGGTCGAGGAACTGACCGGAGAGCCGACCGAGGACGCGGCAACAGAGCCGGCGGCGGAACCCGCAGCAGAGATCGAGGCGTCGGTCGAGGAGACCTCTGAGGCTGCCGCGGCAGAAGAGGAGACGCCTAAAGAGGGAGAGGAAGCCGCGCCCGAAGAAGACACGGCCGAAGAGGCGCCCGAGGGTGAAGATGAAGAAGCCGCCGAACCCGAAGTAGATGCGGAAGAAGCCTCGGAGGAACAGCCCGAGGCCGAGGAAGCGGCGGACGAGGCAGAGGAGGAGGCCAAGGAAGAGGCCTGATTCAGGAGGGGGCGTTGCTATTTCGGCTCTGTGAATTCCTGGTCCATTCGCTCGTTGAACATCCGGAGCAAGTGAAGATCGACCGGATTGAGACCGAGCGAGTGGACATCTTCTTCCTGCACATTGGCAAGGAGGATCGCGGACGGGTCCTCGGGAAGAGCGGCCGCACGATCGGTGCACTGCGGACGTTCCTCGAGGGGGTCGCTGCGAGACTCGATCGGGAGGTCGTGGTCGAGATCCTCGACTGAGAGGGACCATGCGCTTCGACATCCTGACGATCTTCCCGGAATCCCTCCATGGATTCGTCTCGGTCGGTGTCATCGGGCAGGCCCGGCAGGCCGGACAGATTGAGATCCACGTCCATGATCTGCGCGGCTTCGCCGACGATCCGCACCGCGTCGTCGACGATCGTCCGTACGGGGGCGGCGCCGGAATGGTGATGAAGGTCGAGCCGTTCGTGCGGGCGATCGAGGCGATCCGCCCCGAATGTGGCCCGACCACGAGAACGGTTCTCTTGTCCTCGCAAGGCCGGTTGTTCCGCCAGCGTGATGCACAGTGCTGGGCCGCGCTCGACGGGTTGATCCTGTTGTGCGGCCGCTACGAGGGGATCGACGAGCGGATCGTCCACTTCGTTGACGAGGAGATCTCGATCGGTGATTACGTGCTGACCGGTGGGGAGACGGCCGCGGCGATCCTCGTCGAAGCGACGGCGAGGATGACGCCGGGCGTCGTCGGCCGGTTCGATTCGATCGCGAGCGATTCGTTCTTCGACGAGGAGAAACGGCTCGGCGCGCCGCAGTTCACGCGCCCTCCGGTTTTCCGCGGGCTCCCAGTGCCGGAGATCCTGCAATCGGGGGATCATGCGAAGATCGAAGCGTACCGCGAGGCCGAGGCGTGGAAGAAGACGGCGCGCAATCGCCCCGATCTTCTCGGACTCGATCTTGAGGAGACGAGCGGGGATGGGTAACCTGTACGTCGGTCTTCTGCATTTCCCCATGCGCAATCGCCGCGGGGAGGTCGTTGCGACGTCGACGACGTCGATGGACGTCCACGATATCGCTCGCTCGGCGCGGACCTACGGGGTGGCGCGCTACTTCTTGGTGACGCCGCTTCCGTCCCAGAAGATGATTGCGTGGCGGATTCGCGGCTTTTGGACGGAGGGAGAGCGGGCCGCCGAGGCGAGCCGACGGGGTGAAGCGATGGAGTACGTCGTCGTGGCCGAAGACTTGGAGGAGACCCTCGCCTGGATCGAAGAGGCGGAGGGCGTGCGTCCGCTCCTCGTAGCGACCTCGGCGAGGGCGGCGGAGAAGGCGGAGATCTCGTTCGACGAGCTGCGCCGACGATTGAGAACGGACCCGGGTCCGGTATATATTTTGCTCGGAACCGGCTGGGGGATGACCGGCGAGTTGATCGAGGCGTGCGACCTAATCCTTCCCCCGGTCATGAAGGATAGTGACTTCAACCATTTGTCCGTCCGCGCGGCGGCGGCGATCATCCTCGATCGCGTCGCCGGCGACTGGGACAAGCGAAGCTGACGAGGAGGAGCAGATGGATGACATTCTGCGCGCGATCGAGAAAGAAGAACTGAAGGAACGAGGGGAATTCTCACCCGGTGACGTCGTCCGCATTCACGAGCGGATCACCGAGGGGACGAAAGAACGGGTGCAGGTGTTCGAGGGGATCATCCTCAAGCGAAGCGGCGGCGGAACGCGCCAGATGGTGACCGTTCGCAAGATCTCATCCGGCATCGGCGTGGAAAAGACCTACCCGGTCCACTCGCCGAAGATCGAGAAGATCGAGGTCGTCAAGCCGGGGCACTCCAGACAGGCCCGACCCTACTTCCTGCGCCGACTGCGTCGAATCCGCTGAATGCGTCGGAATCGCGAGAAGAAGACGGCGCTCATCATTCGGCTCGCTCAACGGCTTGGCTGGCACCCCGGCCGCGCCATGGGCGAGGTGTTGGAATGGATCGAGGTGCTCGCCGTGGCGGGGCTTCTTGCCTTCCTCGTCATGAGTTTCGTGACGGTCCGGATGCACGTCCCGACCGGCTCGATGATCCCGGCGATCGACCCATCGGACTCGTTCTTCGTCGACCGCATCTCGTATTCCTTTCGCGAACCGAAGGCCGGGGACATCGTCGTCTTCTGGCACACCGACCGGGTTACCGTCGGCTCGGTTGAGACCGACTCGGTCGCTGCACTCGTCGGGATCGAACCGGGTGCGCGGGTGGAGACCGTCAACCGCGAGACGATCTTGGACGCAGCTGACGCGGACCGACTGATCGAATCGCTTGCTGAAGGGACCGTCGTCTACTTGGGGGTCGAGGGATCGCTGCCGATCGAGATCGGGATCAAGACCGCCGAGTACTCGTCGCTCGAGGATCTCGGGATTCATCTTCGCGATCACCGCATCCGGTACGTCAAACGACTGATCGCCACCGGCGGACAAGTCGTTCAGATCCTCGACGGAGGCGTCTTCGTTGACGGCTATCGCCTGATAGATGAGCGGTTTGACCGGACGTACACCGCGAACGATCCTCGGATGGAGTACGGGGTCACCCCGACGCTCGTCCCCGACGGGCAGATGTACGTTCTTGGCGACAACTCCTCCAACTCGTGGGACTCGCGCTACTGGGGCTTCGTCGACGAGCGTGACTTCATCGGAGAACCGTACTTCCGCGTTTGGCCGCTGTCGCGGTTCGGGGCGATGAACGGCTATTTTGGCTCTTCATGACGTCGTTTCGACATCGTGAAGAGCAGGCAGTTCGGCCCGCCTGGGTCAAGCCGCCGGCGGCGTCGGATGCCCCCCCTTGATGAATCGCCCGAGGCGTCTCGGTTCTTGCCGAGCACCCGTCGCAGGACCGTACCGTGCATGCGAGGCTGTGTCATGATCGATCGCGTCCATGAGCTTCTCGACTTCGACCTGGCGCTGCTCGATTCGATGGTCGAAGGCCATACTCCTCTGGATTCCGAAGAACCCGCCGTTCGCTTGCAGGATCTCCGGGGAAGGGCCGGCCCGATCCGTTTCGTCGGGTTCGATGAGGCGGGGCGGGGAGCGTTGGCGGGTCCGGTTGCCGTCGCTTGCGTTCACATCGACCTCGGCGGAGGCCGAGCCTCTTCCGGGTTCGACCGAGAGGAGGTCACGTCTGCCTTGACCGGCCTCGACGATTCAAAACGGCTATCGTCCCGACGTCGTCAATCCTTGTACGAAGTGATCATCGCGAGAGCCGCTTGGGGGCTCGGATGCGCCTCGGCGTCCGAGATCGATCGATGGGGCATCGTCCGCGCTTGCCGGCTCGCTGCGCGTCGGGCGTACACGAAGTTGACGATTGTGCCGGGCGTGGGTCTGTTCGATCGAGGCCTCTCTCTCGTCGAAGGGGACGGGAGTGCCGTGCTACCGGAGCTCCAGTTTACCCGGGGAGACGCCCGGTCGCTGCACATCGCCGCGGCGTCGGTCCTGGCGAAGGTCGGACGTGACGCGATCATGAATCGGCTCGGCCGACGCTTCCCCGGCTACGGACTCTCGAAGCACAAAGGCTACGGGACCAGCGCCCACCGCGACGCGATCCGTCGCCTCGGTCGGTCGATTGTCCATCGTCGAAGCTTCTGCACTCGAATCGAGAGGGCGGAGAGCCAGTCCTGTTGACACTTTCTGGCGCGATCCCTATACTCGATGCAATTCATAGTGCAGAGGGGGTTCACCGATGAGAGGGATGAGACGGATTCTGCTTTTCGGGGTGCTGATCGTGGCTCTGGTTGCTGTCGGCGCGGTCGGTCAAACCGGGAACGGTCATGCCGAGCCGCCGGACACGGGGGGGCTATTTACCGACGTTCCGCGTGATCACTGGGCGTACGAGGACCTGGAGTACCTCGCGGCGCGGGGGATCATCACCGGACTGCCGGGTGGTCGATACAATGGCGATGATCCGCTCGATCGTTACTCCGCTGCGGCGATGATCGCCCGGGCGATCAAGTACATGCAGAACAACCCCGAGAGCGTCACGCCTGAAGATCTCGTTGTCCTCAAGGACCTGATCTTCCAGGTCTCCGACGACGTGGCTGCCCTTCAGGGGATTGGGATTTCAGGGGACGCCTCGGCACTCGAATCGCGGGTGAGTAGGAACGAACAGTCGATCGTGGATCTTAATAGCAAGGTTGACAGCATTTCCACTACTGACGTTTCTTCACTCGCGCGGCGGGTGCAGGCGAATTTCATCATTTCGCTGACCGCGCTACTGATCGGAATCATCGGCGTAGCCTTGGCAACACTCGGGTTGTGAATGTGACGTACGTCACTTGACATTGGCATTTTCGCGCACTATGATGAATGTCAAGATCTAGTGGAGAGGCGAATCTTGAGTGAAGGAGGTGGTCGGCCGACATGCACAAGCTCTCTTCTGGAGAGCACGTTTCTTGTCACAAAGCGATTTCGGAAGACTGCGTAAGGAGGTTAGTCAATAATGAAAAGGGCTCTCGTATTTAGCCTGGTTTTTGCACTTGGACTGGGCATTGTGGCCTTTGGACAGACGCTGGGCGGGTCGTGGGAGACGGAGATTGTCCTCGACATGACGGCTGGCGCTGTCTGGCCTGACGATGTCGACATCAACTCGGAAATTGTCATCGATTATACGGTCGGCGACTGGACGTTCAGCTCCGAGACCGACATCGCCAACGGTGTGTGGACGAACCAGGACTTCGACTTTGCCGGCGTGCTCGGCGCGTTCGCGATCAGCGGCGCGGTCGAGTTCGATCCTACGATCGTTTCCTTCGAGTACATGGACGTTGAGGTCGAGGTTTCGATCGCCGGCGTGACGTTCGGTGCTGAATTCGAACTGTGGCCGGGCGATGCGGACCTCACGTTCACCGGAAGCGGTGTGGCGGGCGACATCTCGATCGACGTACTCATCGGACTCGGTTGGGACGTTGGCTGCGATTTCGGCTTCAGCTATCTCGAGGTCGAAGTCGGCTTCCCGTTCTGCTGTGCCGACATTACGGCCGTAGTCTGGTTTGACTGCATCGGGTTCGGCGCGGTTGAGTTCTGCTTCGACGGATTGACGATCGAGAACTTGCCGTGGCTGACGCTCGGTGCGTGCGTCGAATTCCAGACCGGCTCGAAGGTGTTCACGTTCTATCCGGAGATCGATCTCGGCGTCATCGGGTGTGACTTCGACCTGTACTATCGCCTGATCACCGACGGTGGAACGAACTACGACCCGCTGCTGATTCAAGGGATCCAGTTCGACGGGATCCAGATCGCATGCGAGATCGGCGGCGTTGCGTTCACCGGGATCACCTACTGGGGTCCGGACGACCATGGACCGTGGTGGGCAACTGGCTCCCCGGGAATCCTCTACGGTTATGAGGAGTACTGGGAGGCATACCAGATCGCGACGACCGACGACGGTTGCTGCGGACCGTTCAGCTTTGACGTGACCGTCTTCTTCGGTGGCGAACAGGGAGATCCTGGGACACTGTTTGACGTGGCATACCTCGTTGCGAACCTGGAGATCCAGATCGCGACGCAGTTCACGTTCGGCATGAGTCTTGAGACCGACTTGGCCGCAGGGCAGGTCAACGACCTGACCTTCACGTTCCTCGTGGAGTGGTAGGCCAGCGAATCTAGTTTGGAATCCAAAGGGCCCCGGTTCGCCGGGGCCCTTTTCAATTGCGGCGTGGCGTACGGCCTGGGCCTGGCTCGGTTTGGGGATTGGTGTAAGATACGGGCAATTCGGAGGTGGCGTAGATGAAGCGTTGGACGATATGTT
>CBFCYU010000013.1:0-18593 GCA_965602415.1 uncultured bacterium
CCTGCTATTTGCTGTCGATCTGGGTGACGGACTGCTTGTCAGCCGCGACGCTGGAGCGACGTGGACGCAGGAGAACGCGCGGATCGAGGCGATTGTCCCGACGTCGCTCGTCGTCTCCGGGGATCGCCTGTACATCGGGACGCAAAGCTGCGGCGTCTGGAGCGCTGATCTGTCGACGTCGTCGGGGACCATGGCGTGGCAAGACGACCGAAGCAACAATCCTGTGCCGGCGGTCCATAGCGCCGAGGTCCAAGCCGACCCGAACAACCCGAACACCCTGTTCGTCGCCGCCTACCCGGGCGGCCTGATGCGATCAGTCGACGGCGGAATCACGTGGCGCGATCGAAACGGGATCAACCCGAGCATCGTGGTAGACGATCCGCTTCGGCAGGGCTACTACTCGTTCGCCATCGATCCAACCGACTCGAACGAGATGTGGCTCGGCACCTGGGGAAAAGGAATCTACCGTTCGCACGACGCGATGCTCCTCAACGTTCCCGCCTTCGGCGACGATCGCGCGATGCTCGGTGTCGACATCTACCAAGTCGTGATCGATCCCCACGACCCGTCTCAGGTCTATGCGGTGAGTGAGCAAGGTGTCTTCCACACCGCCGATGGGGGCACCATGTGGGACCGACTCGACGAGGGGCTCCCGACGTCGCAGGTCCGGACCCTGGCGTTCAGCGCGGACGGGCGTCTCCTCGCCGGGACACTGGGGTACGGTGTCTACGCGTACAACCGATGGGAGGCCGCATGGGAGCCACTCCAGGAGTTCCGTGAGTTCGGGACGTTCTGGCCGATGTGGTCCGGGCGACCTCTCTACCAGTACTCGACCCTGCTGATCGATCCATCCGATCCGGACACGATGTATTTTGGCACCTTCCCCGCCGGCATTTACAGGACGACTGACGGCGGGGAGCACTGGTTGGAGCAGAACGTCGGCTGGACGAACGACGGCGTCTTTTGCCTCGTCTTCCATCCGGAGGACACGGATGTGATCTATGCGGGAACCTACAACGGCGTCAACCGCTCGCTCGACGGTGGCGAACATTGGGAGATGTGGAACTCCGGGTGGCCGCCCGAGCAATGGGTCTTCCACATCGCGTTCGATCCGGTTGACCCGGAGGTCATGTACGCCTGTTCGAAGAACGGCGAGAACGAAGGGGAGGGCCGCCCTGGGTCTCACGGCACCGTGATGAAATCGACCGACGGCGGTACCCATTGGTACCGGATCACCTCGGGGCTCGACCTGAACCAGGAGTTCCTCCGGATCCTCGTCGATCCGATCGATCGGCGAACGCTCTACCTCGCGACCGCCTATCAGGGCGTCTGGATCAGCTGCGATGCCGGAGAATCGTGGCACGAGTGGAACGAGGGCCTCGAGGCGCGAGAGGCCGGGACGAACGGGAACAACGTCGCCAACGTTCTCACCCTCTCCGCCGACGGGAAGACGCTCTACTTCGGCACCCTCGGTGCGGGCGTGTGGAAACGGTCGATCGAGCGGTAGAATAGGTCAGCTTTCGGATGAGGTGAGAACATGCACTTCTTCAAGATCGACGAGCTGCCGGAGACGCGGATGCTCCCGGGGATTGACCGTCGGGCCGTCTGGCTCGACGGGGTCATGGTGACGTTCTTCACGTTTGAACCGAGCGCAATCGTCCCTGAGCACGCGCACCCGAATGAGCAGATCACACTCGTCACGAAGGGAGCGATGGAGCTCACGCTCGGCGAGGAGACACGTCTGCTGCGCGCCGGCGACGGCGTCTGTATCCCGCCGGATGTGCCGCACAAGGCGGTCATTCTCGACGAGCCGACCGAGGCGTACGATGCGTGGAACCCGCCGCGCGACGACTACAAGGTCTAGCCTGCAGCGCATTCGTGCCCTACACGAATGCGCCACGTGCGCGTAGCGCACGCCGTTGACAGCCCGCCCGAGACATGCTAGGGTAAACCGTTTCAGAGGGAGGCAGGGCATGAACCGAGGGAGGTCTGTTTGGCTCGCGTAGAGCCGTAATCGTTCACGTCTCGTTCTCCCCTTCACGTCTGTCGATCCCCCCGATCAAGCTTTGGTGGCGACCTTTCGTCTGATCGTTGTCCTGTACATCACGAGAAAGCGAAAGGAGACCCATTGAAGACGCTCTTCCAACTCGATCAGAACGATCTGCCCAAACGTTGGTACAACGTGCTCGCCGACCTCAAGGCCCCTCTCGACCCACCACTCCATCCCGGGACCAAGGAACCCATGGATCCGGAGGCGCTGTGCGCTCTCTTTCCGAAGGTTTGTGTCGAGCAGGAGATGGCCACGGATCGGTTCATCGACATCCCCGAACCGGTCCTTGAGGTGTATCGTCGGTGGCGCCCAACCCCGCTTCAACGGGCTATCCATCTCGAACGCGCACTCGAGACGCCGGCCCACATCTACTTCAAGTACGAAGGGGCCAGCCCGACCGGATCGCACAAGACGAACACCGCCGTTGCCCAAGCCTTCTACAACGCGGAAGAAGGAAATCGCCGTCTGACCACCGAGACCGGAGCCGGTCAGTGGGGGAGCGCGTTGTCGTTCGCGTGCCAGCTGTTCGGCCTGGACTGCTCGGTGTTCATGGTCCGCATCTCGTACGACCAGAAACCGTACCGCAAGTCGATGATCCGCACGTTCGGCGCCGAGATTCACCCTTCACCGTCCGACCTGACGAACGCAGGGCGAGCAGTCCTTGCTCGGAGTCCCGACTCACCAGGATCCCTCGGGATCGCTATCTCGGAGGCGATCGAGGCCGCGATGACGAGCGAGGGGACGAAGTACTCCCTTGGCAGCGTCCTCAATCACGTGTTGCTCCATCAGACGGTGATCGGCCTGGAAGCGCTGGAGCAGATGGAGATGGCGGGCGAGAGTCCGGACGTCGTCGTCGGATGCGTTGGCGGCGGATCGAACTACGCCGGAATCGCGCTTCCATTCTATCATGATGCGCTCGAAAGGCAGCGGAAGGTGGAGTTTGTGGCGGCCGAGCCTCATGTCTGCCCGACGCTGACAGCTGGGGAATATCGATACGATTTCGGGGACACGGCCATGACGACGCCGCTGTTGAAGATGCACACGCTCGGCCACGACTTTGTCCCACCTCCGATTCATGCGGGAGGACTCCGCTACCACGGCATGGCACCGATCATCAGCCGGTTGGTCGAGGACGAAGTGATCTGTCCGGTCGCGTTCGATCAGCTCACCGTCTTCGAGAGTGCCGTGCTGTTCGCCCGCGCGGAGGGGATCATCCCGGCGCCCGAGACGGCGCACGCCGTCCACGCTGCCGTCCAGCTCGCCCGCCAGTGCGCCACACGCGACGAGAAGCGGGTCATCCTGATCGGTTTCTCCGGGCACGGCCACTTCGATATGTCCGCGTATGACGCGTACCTGAACGGTGAGCTGACGGCAGCAGTGCGGCCTTCTTCCGCAGTGTTCGATGCCTGCGCGAGTCGCCTGTTCTGCTAGGAGAGCGGCCGGCGGGGCTACTGCCGGCCGCTTGGCATCCTCAGACGGCGCATCTCGGTGGGCGGCCGGCTCTCCACCGAGTACGCTGTACGCATGGACGCGAAGGAGGCTGCAGCCTACTGGGAGGGGAACGCCGAGGCGTGGACGAAGCTGTCACGCGCCGGGTACGACACGTATCGCGACCACTTCAACACGCCGGCGTTCTTCGAGGCGCTCCCCGACGTACGCGGACTCGCCGGCCTCGATATCGGCTGCGGGGAGGGGCACAACACCCGACTCTTGACGGAGCGCGGGGCGCAGGTTGTCGCGATCGACGTTTCGGAGACGTTTGTCCGGCACGCGTACGCCGAGGAACAGCGCGAGCCACGCGGGATCGAGTACGTCGTCGCCGACGCCTGCGAGCTCCCGTTCGAAGACGCACGATTCGATTTCGCCACCGCGTTCATGAGCCTGATGGACATTCCGAAGCCAGAGCGGGCGATCTCGGAGGCCCGTCGTGTCCTCGTGCCCGGCGGATTCTTCCAGCTCTCGATCTCCCATCCGTGCTTCGACACGCCCCATCGGGTCAACCTTCGGAACGAAGAGGGGATCACCTACGCCATCGAGGTCGGCGACTACTTCCGGAATCAAAACGGCGAGATCATGGAATGGCTGTTCAGCGCCGCGCCCGCCGAGGCGAAAGAGGGACTTCCGTTGTTCAGGGTTCCGCGGTTCACGCGGACGTTGAGCCAGTGGCTGAACATGCTTCTCGACGCGGGGTTCGCAATCGAACACGTCGCTGAACCCCGCCCGAAAGACGAGGCCGTCCGGCGGCATCCGAACCTTCAGGATGCCCAGGTCGTCGCCTACTTCCTGCACGTGAGAGCGAGAAGACGCGACTAGCGTGCCCAGTCTGGGAATGCTGTTGCCACATCACACCCCTGAGTATCGAAGTGATCGACAGCATCCCAGAACATCTTCGCGATAGAGCCCAAGGAACGAATCCGGTGTGGATCCTCGATGGAGTGCCCGATGAGCCGAACGCTTCCGGGGCCAAGCAGATTCCGTGTGGTTAGGTAGTGGGTCCGCTTTGGAGGCAGCGTGCCCTCACGGTGACGTCGGGTCTCCACTTGATGCAGATCCTCTGCATCAAGGACAGGAGGCAATTTGCTGCGACCACTCCGCAACGGCTATGCTGCCTGTTTCTGCTTCGAATCTGGAGAACCGTCGCCGGAACGGGCTCGCGGACGATCTGTCTCGCGCGTACTTCTCGCCGGAGATCCGTTTGTCTGTTTCGATCGGAAACCGCTACTCAGGCCGGGAGGGAGATGAGGGAAGGGGCGCGTCGGTACGATATCGATTGGTTGAGGGCCTTCGCGATGCTGGGGATCTTCCTGCTGCATGCGATGCATTTGTTTGACGAGGGCACGGATTGGCATCTTCGGAATATCGATCAGAGCACGCTGGTGCTCGTCCTGAGAGGACTCATCGACATGTGGGCGGTGCCGACGTTCTTCGTCCTTTCAGGGGCCGGTGCTTGGTTCGCACTGAAGCGAAGGACGGGGGGCAAGTTCCTGGTGGAACGTGCCCGGCGACTGCTGATCCCAGTCTATACCATCGGAGCCTTTCTCATCGTGCTCCCTCAGATCTACTTCGATGCAACCACCAACGGGTTCCGAGGAGGCTTCTGGGAGGCCATCGGCCAATCTC
Organism: uncultured bacterium; assembly: GCA_965602415.1. GTDB lineage: Bacteria > Bipolaricaulota > Bipolaricaulia > UBA7950 > UBA9294 > JANQEA01. The sequence goes on from CBFCYU010000013.1 coordinate 5,171, forward strand.
TGGGCTCCTTCCGCTTCACGCTCAGGTGGCCAGGGCTTGTGAACCTCTTCACCGGTCACCTGTGGTTCCTTCAGATGCTCTTCCTCGTTTCCGTTGTCGTCCTGCCGCTGTTGCTCGTTCTGCGCAGTGAGCCGGGACAGCGCTTCATTGGCCGAGTGGCCGGATGGTGCAGTCATCGAGGCGGCGTCTTCCTGCTGATCATCCCGATCGCGGTCGCGCGGATCGCGCTGATGGGTGTGCTCCTGGGCCAACACACCTGGGCGTACTTCGTCTTCTACGTCGTGCTGTTCGTCATCGGCTACATGCTGGTGGCGGACGAGCGATTCACGGCGTCGATCAAGCGGAATGGATGGATCGGCCTGATCCTGGGAGTCCTGAGTTTCGCTGTACAGGGCTTCTTGATCATGATGCAAAACTACCAGATGTTCTACGCGCCGTTCTCGTTGGTGTTCGTTCTGTACGAGATCGCATTGAGCATCGGAATCTGGGGCACCATCGTGTTCCTCATGAGCATGGCCGTCAAGCATTGGAATCGGCCGAGTCGCGCCCTCGCCTACGCCAACGAAGCGGTCTTGCCGTTCTTCCTGTTCCACCAGACGGTGATTCTTTCTGTCGGCTGGTTCGTGATTCACTGGGACATGCATCTGGTGTGGAAGCTGATCATCGTGACGGTACTGTCATTCGCGGGGACGCTCGGCCTGTATGAAGCGCTTGTCCGACGGCTCAACGTCGTACGCTTCTTCTTCGGGATGCGGCCGAAGAAGGAACCGTGAGGCTTCATTGAGAGAGGAGGAGGAATGACACAAGACGCGAGATATGAGCGCGCGAAGAAACGCGTGAAGGATCTTCGGGAATTCTACGGGAGCCTGGCGGCCTACGTTGTCGTGATGATCGTGCTGTTCATCGTGGACTACTCGGATCGCGGAAACTGGTGGGTCTACTGGCCTGCGATGGGCTGGGGCATCTTCCTCGCGTTGCACGCCTTCCGGGTGTTCGGGCCCGGCAGGGGATCCAAGTGGGAGGAGCGCAAGATCGAGGAATACATGGAGAGGGACGAATCGGAGGAGAACTAGAGCTCGCCCGGCCGCACTGGCTGGGAAGAGCGTTGGCTTCTGGATCCCCCTGCGATGCAGAAGCGATACCTGAGAAGGAGGAAGAGTGAAGATTCTCGTTGCGTACTTCAGTGAGACAGGGAACACGAAGGCGATCGCTGAGGCCATCGGTGAAGAGGCTACGGTAGGAGGGCATGACGTTGACATCAAGACCGTGGGAGAGATCTCTGCAAGCCAACTGAGCGAGTACGACGTCGTCTTCCTCGGATCGACGTGCCATTCGGCGGATGTTGCCGCGCCTCTGAGGGGTATCATGGACGGCCTTCCGGAAGACCCGGAACTCAAGCTCGCTGGCTTTGTCACACACTCGACAGTCATGCCGGAGGGTGGTGGATGGCAGGAGGAGATGTACGAGCAGTGGGCCGGCAAGTGCCCAGCCACATTTGACGCAGCGGCCGAGGAGAAGGGGATCGAGTTCCTCGGGTTCTTCCACTGTCAGGGTGCTCCGAATCCCCAGATCGAAGCCTTCATCCGCAGCACCATCATCACCGACGAGAAACAGTGGGCCGAGTACATCGAGGATGTGCGGAAACACCCAACGACGGAGGATGTACAAGCAGCGAGGGAATTCACGAGGAGCGTGCTGGCGAAAATGAAGTACTAACACCGCTCTCGAAGACGCGGCTGGTCATCTCTGCCTTCATCAGGTTGTCCCTGGCCGAGAGGGAGGCCGTCGTGTCGACGGGTGCGGAGAACGTCGCGGTATTCCCGCCGTCTTGCGTATCCCCGCAAGGTAGGCGTCGGATTGTCAGCCTCTCTAGAGGCAGGAGCAACTGAGGGTGGGGAGAGAATGCGAGAGCTCGTCAAGAAGAGGCCGGTGGTGAGCTTTGCGCTCTTCATCGTTGTGTGGACCTGGATCTTCATGGCGGTGATCATCGCGCTCGTACCGGTCGATCCGGTCGAAGGGCCGCAATTCGTGCACGTGGCCCTCGTCTTTCTCGTAGCGAGTCCGAGCCTGTTCGGGTTCCTGTTTGCCCGGATGGTCGATGGGAAGGAGGGCGTTCGAGCGCTTCTCGCCCGCGCGGGGCGGTGGCGAGTCAGTCCGATCTGGTACGCGGTCTCCCTGCTGCTGATTCCGGCCGTCATTGGCGTGAGCGTCTTGATTCGGGGCCTCTTCGGCACGGATCTCGCGGAACTTGATGTACTGGGGCAGCTTGCATTTGCGATCCCGATCGCGCTGCTGGCCGCCGTGATGGAGGAGTTCGGCTGGCGGGGGTTCATGCTGCCCAGGCTGCTGAAGCAGGGCAGTGCGCTGAGAGCTGCTCTCCTTGTCGGAGTGGTGTGGGCGCTCTGGCACGCACCGATCAACTACATGGGCCTCTCCAAGTACGGCTGGCAGGCGGTGCCGATTCTCTTCGCGCTGGCGTTGCTACCGATCGTTCAGACGGTGCCCATGGTCTGGATCCACAACAGCGCGAAGCACAGCATGCTGATGATGGTCTTGACCCACGTCAGCATCACCGGCGGGTTCATCATCTTCGCGCTTCCCAACTCCAATGCGGCAGCTGAGCTGAGAGGCGATCTGGTCACCGCCGGGACGCTCGCCCTCGCGGCGATCATCATTGTCGCGGCGGTCGGGGCGAAGCGACTGACGCGGACGAAACAGGCAGAGTGAGATGCATGCAAGCAATCGTCTTCGAGAGATACGGTCCGCCGGAGGTGCTGTCGCTTCGCGAGGTTGAGAAGCCGGTTCCGGGACCAGGGGAGATCCTCGTCAAGATTCGCGCGGCCGGTGTGAACCCGCAGGATTGGCACTGCCTCCGAGGAACCCCGATCCTGGCACGGCTGATGGTTGGCGGGTTGCTGAAACCGGGGCATCAGGTCCTGGGCTCGGATATTGCAGGGACCGTTGAGGCGATTGGCTGCGGCGTCACGCGGTTTGCCCTCGGTGATGGTGTCTTTGGCATGAGCTTCAAGCACGGCGCCTTCGCTGAGTATGTTGTGTTTCCCGAATTCGAGGTGATCGTCGCGAAACCCGCGGCGCTCTCCTTTGAGGAAGCGGCCGCCGCGCCGATGGCGGGCGTAATGGCGCTGATGGGGCTGCGGGACAAGGGGAAGGTCAAGCCAGGGCAGAAGGTGCTGATCAACGGTGCATCGGGTGGGATCGGGACGTTCGCGGTGCAGATTGGCAAGGCCTTCGGAGCGGAGGTGATCGGTGTGTGCAGCACGAGGAATCTGGATCTGGTGCGCTCGCTTGGCGCGGATCGGGTTGTCGACTACACGCAGGAAGACTTCGCCCAAGGCGAAGAGCGCTACGACGTGATCTTCGACGTGGTTGCGAAACGCACATTCGGCGAATGCCGGCGCGCACTGACTCGCAACGGGATCTACGTCACTACTGGCTTCTCTCCGGGCCTTCTGCTTCGGTCGTTCTGGACCGCGCTGACGGGCGTCAGACGGCTGAAACCGATGCTCCAGCGCCCGACCCAGGCCGACCTGGCCGTCGTAGATGAACTCATCGAAGCCGGTGCTGTCCGTCCAGTCATCGATCGACGCTATCCGTTGGCTGAGGTGCCGGAGGCGATTGTGTATGTCGAGAAGGGTCGCGCGCGTGGCAAAGTCGTGATTGACATCCAAGCCTGAATGGGGTGCGAGATGAAGCTCGCAGCAATCATGGGCAGCTATCGAAAGGGGAAGACGATCGATACGCTCGTCGATCACGCCATCGAAGGCGTCACGAGCGTCGCTCCCGCGGTCAAGGTCGAGAAGATCACGCTGATTGATCGGAACATCGAGTACTGCCGCAACTGCGGCGTCTGCCGGAACGACGATCCATCGAAGCCAATCGCGCGATGCGCGGTCAACGATGACATGCAGGAGATCCTGCCCCTGATGCGCGAGGCCGATGCGTATATCTTCGGCACCCCGATCCTCGAAGGTACTGTCAATGCGGTGACCAAGACGTTCCTCGAGCGGATCTGCTGGACGCTGGCACGCCCGGGTCGATGGCCGGTGAAGGGATGTCCGGAGCCTCGAACGTCAGATCGGAAGCGAGCGATCGCCATCATGAATTCGGGAATCATCGTTCCTCTTCTTCGCAGGTTCTGCGATGACGCGACGAAGCTCATCAAGTCGACCATTGGGGATTCTCTCAACGCGAAGCTCGTCGGGACGCTCTACGCGGGCGGCGTCGAGAAGGTCGGCATGGATCGCTATCTTGCCGGTGCCCACAAGCTAGGCCGGAAACTGGTCGAGTGAACCCATCCGCGCGAACCGTCGCCGGAGCGGCTACGCTAAGACCACGGATGCTAGGCACGCCAGATGATTCGCGTACAGGATGCGACATCCGGCAAGAACCCTAAGAGCTGTTGACTCCCACATGACGAGCCTATCGCGACGGTGGATAGAGTGGCCAGTTGAGGTTCCGGAGCCTGCAAACACAGGTCTTCCCAGACCGTCGGAGTTGCCTGCACTCGTCTGCGTACTAGCGATGGAGCAGTCGGAGGAATGGCTGACCGGTCCTCGCTGTCCCACGATGCCACACACTGATGCGGTCGAAGAAACCAAAGAAGGAGGGCGTGATTCAGCCTGTCGCTTGAAGGAGCAATCTGCTCACAAAACTTGACACAGCTTCGCAGTTTCGTGGGGGTATGCGTTCGTGTCGCTTGAGAGACAAGGCCGAACTCCAAGGCCGGACGGGAGTCCGCGGCGGCGCCTGGGCTTGCGTGAAGCGGCTGCGAGATGATGCCGACCTGGTGTGACACGGATGAAACAGGTATACTTAGCACCAGTTTCGTAGGCAATTTGTTCGCATACCAACCCAGATACCGATTGCAACCAACCCGAGCTGAGCGTGCGACTTGGCTCAACGGAGCCAAGGAGTGTTTCTATTGAGTTTCGAACAGTTTTCGTTTGACCGGCGGATTGCCGCCGGCGTGAAGTCCGTTGGGTACACCACCCCTACCCCGATCCAGAAGAAGGCGATCCCTGTCGTCCTTCAAGGTCGGGATATTCTTGGATTGGCTCAGACAGGAACGGGGAAAACGGCCGCCTTTGTGTTGCCGATTCTCCAGCGTCTGAGTCAAGGGCCGCGTGGTAAGGTGCGGGCCCTGATTGTGGCTCCGACCCGCGAACTGGCCGAGCAGATTCACCAGGACATCGTGAAGTTGGGGCGCAATACGAACGTGCGGAGCGTCACAGTCTATGGCGGTGTGAGCAAAGGACCGCAGCTCGCGGCGCTACGCCGGGGAGTGGAAATCGTGGTCGCATGCCCGGGACGGCTGCTCGATCATGTCGACGCCGGTGCCCTCAACCTGTCGCACGTGGAGGTCCTTGTTCTCGATGAGGCCGACCGCATGTGCGACATGGGCTTCCTCCCCGACATCCGCCGGATCATCCGGCAGGTGCCGGAGAAGCGGCAAACGCTGTTCTTCTCGGCGACCATGCCCAAGGACATCCGTGTCCTCGCCGACAGGATCCTCAACAACCCGGAGACAGTGCAGATCGGAACGATCGCGCCGGCGGAGACGGTTTCACATGCTCTCTATCCGGTCCCCGAAGACCGCCGAAAGGAACTCCTCGTCGCGATGCTCAAGCGGACAGCGACCGGGCGTGTTCTCATCTTCACGCGCACCAAGCACCGAGCCCGAAGCCTTGCGGTCTACATGAAGAAGCAGGGACATCGCGCGGCCGCACTTCAGGGGAACATGAGCCAGAATCAGCGACAGCAGGCAATCAACGGCTTCCGTAATGGGAAGATCGACGTGCTTGTGGCCACCGATATCGCGGCCCGAGGGATCGATGTGTCGCAGATCTCCCACGTGATCAACTTCGACATGCCCAACACGGTCGATGCCTACACCCATCGGATCGGGCGCACCGGCCGGATCGGGCGCTCGGGCGAAGCCTTCACGTTCGCGGTTTGGGGAGACAGTCTGATGGTCCGGCAGATCGAGAAGACGTTGGGAACCCGGCTGGAACGACGCCGGCTTCCAGACTTCGACTATGGCGGCGGGTTTGATCCCGAGCGGCAGTTCCCGCAGAGCCATTCGAGCTCATCGCGTCTTGTTCGTTCCTTCGGAGGCCGGGGCTCCCGCCGCCGCAGGAGCTACCGCTAGAAGGGGGATCCCGTCGTTCCCGCAGCAAGATGGCGAGTGCCCCCAAGCAGCTACGTGGGATCGTTGTTGTTTCGAGCTGGTCTGGAGCTACGGGGCAGGTCAGCATCGACGATGCTCCTGAATGCCCAGGAGCACGTCACGCCAATTGGTGAAGCGACCGCTAGCCGTCCTATCATCTGACACCTAGGCAGTCGCTTCATCGTGGCTTCTCGCATCCTGTCGGGTTCAGTCCTGCCTATGCCAGGAACGCCAAGCCAAGCCCTGCCGAAAGGATCAGAGCAATAGCGGGGAGGATCGATTTCCTCAGAGCGACGGCGCCAAGAGCCATTACGATCCCGCCTTTCACGGTCGTGTTGACCATTGCCGCCAACACGATGGCCTTCGATGCCGTGCCGATCTCCACCGTCCCCGCCCCGGCCATCCTCGCCAAGGAGAGCGTGATCGCATCGACATCCGCAATCCCCGAGACGGCCGCAGAGACAAACACGCCCGGATCCCCGAGCAGCATCTGCGCCCCACGGGAGACGACCAGTATCGCCCCATATGCGATGGCGAACCTGAGCGCCGGCCCAAGCTCAAATGGCGCTTTCAGAACGATGTCCTCGCCTCCGCCTTTGTCCTTCGTGAAGAAGAGGAGGTACCCACAGTAGCAGAGCCCGATGCCACCGGCACCGCCGATCGGAAGCCATAACGCTGAGAGCAATTGGCTATTGAGCACAGCGGCCTCAACGAGAACGCGGGCGAACATCATCGTCCAGGCCACTGTGATCGCAAGGGCAAACGGCTTCGCTAGTGCTGCGTGCCCGCGGCTTCGCTGTGTGAAGCTCAGCGTGACCGCAGTGCTCGACACCAATCCGCCAAGCAGTCCGGTGAGGCCGACGCCGCGCCGAGGCCCGACCAGCTTGATGAGCACGTATCCGATGAAGCTGATCGCAGAGATGAAGACGACCATCAGCCAGACGTTGTGCGGGTTGAGTACGTCGAGCGGCGCGGGTCCGAACGTTCGGTTCGGAAGCAGAGGGAGCACGACCGCTGTGATGACCGCGAACTTGAGTGTTGCCAGCACGTCCTGCTCCGTAATCCTTCCGACGAGCTTGCGCACGCCGAACTTGAGTGAGAGCAGAACTGCGACGCCGACGCCGAGGGCAGCAGCGATCTCGAGGCTGCCCCAGTAGCAGAGCCCGCCGATCAGGAAGACGAGGAAGGCTGCGATCTCCGACGTGAGTCCGATGTCGCCCGCCGACGCAGAGACGAAGTATGAGATTGCGATCAGCCCGCCAACGGCAAGCGACGCCGCAATGAAGATCCATGGCATGGCTGTCAGGTCTGCCAGGAGAGCCGACGCGCATCCTGCTAGACCGATCAGCGCCAGCGTTCTCGCTCCGGCGAACAGCTCCCGCTCTGTCTGCTGATGCGCGTACTCGCGCTGCAGGCCGACAAGAATGCCGATGACGAACGCCAGACCGAATCGGGCGATCGTCGTGGTTGTATCCATGTCCGTCCCCACTCCATGTCCGAACGTGATGGTTTGGATGGTAGACGCAGGAGCAAGCGGAGGACAACACGAGGAGTGGGAACTCACCTGATTCGCAGCTGGAGCCCACAGGATCGATCCTGCGTGTTTGCCGGCTTCAGTCAACAACCGGATCGTGATATCACAGTTCCAAGATGAACTTCGCGAACATGAAGTAGTCAGAGAAATCGAGTCCCCGGGAAAGGCTTGGTGGCAGTCGGCAGGCAATCGGCGGATGCGCAGGGGCTGCCGATGACGATCGGTCTGGGGCCGGATCCCTTCCCTCCTGCTAGTTCAGCCCGATCAGCGGGGACGCTGAACGCGTTCGTTGGCTCTCTCGTGGTGACGGTTGACGCTGTTGGCGATTGGCAGCGAGCGGGAAACCCAGTTGGCTCTGAGGAATCGCATCTCAATGGCCGTTCCCATTGATCTGGGCCTTGGCTTTGCTACTGGACTGACTCCGAGAGGGCACTTCGAACTCGAGAGTAGCTGAAGCGGTGGTGAGTCCGAAATGCAAGCGCTTGAGCCCGCATGAGTCTGCCTGATCAGGAGGGGAGGAGGATTCCGGCGAGGAAGGGGAGCAGCACCAAAAGGGCCAGGGTGTGGTGCCCACGATGCTCCGTGTTGCGGCTCTCCCAACTGAACAGGTAGACGGCCAGTGTGAAGGCCAGCAGTCCGCTAATGGCCAAGACAGTGATAGATCCCCACGGAGTGAAGGCAGTTTCCTGCCCCATCGTCCACTTGAACGCGTTCATCGCGTGGGTGGAGGGCAGAAGCTGCGCAATCTTTCGAGCCGCGTTTGGCAGGAAGTCGATGGGGAACGTGATCCCGCCGAGCATCATGGTCGGAATGAAGACAAGCTGCGACCAGAGGATCACCATGCGCGAACTGGAGGCAATTACCGCAATCAGCACGCTGATCCCTGTGAGGGAAAGCGCCATGGCGATGAAGACCATGACGAAACCAAGCCAATTCACCGGCAAGGGGGAATCGAAGAACAGGGGCGCGGAGACAGCGATGATCATCGACACAATCACCAGATGCAGCACGGTGGTTAACGCTGGAATGACCAGGATCGAGATCGAGGGGATGCCAGTAATCTTGTAGCTACGGAAGATCCCGTTTTCGCGAGCTCTGACTAGGGGGTCGGGCATGCCCAGCACCGTGGCGACCATGGCGGAGAACACCACCATCGAAGGGATGAGGGTTCTCTGGAAGTCCGGACTAATCTGAGCGATGACGAATCCCATCATCAGATAGAAGCCTAGAGGTAACAGGTAGTTCATCAGAAGCAGCTGCTTGTTGCGGATTCCCGTGCGGAACTCAAACGCGAAGTGGTGGGCAAAGGCCTTCACTGCACACCTTCATTCGTGGTGATTTCGAGAAACCGGTCTTCCAGCGAGGGGCGTTCCACGCGCAAGTCGATCAGCGTATCATCTTGAGACTCGATATGGGCGACGATCGCGGCCACTGTGGGACCGATATCTGTGCTGAAGTAGACGCTGTACTCGTCTTTGGACGTGTGCTGGCTGACGGCCGGGAAACTCGCGCCCGAGTCGGACAGGCTGGAGCCTTGCGTACGCACCGAGATCTTGGTCAAGCCCGCGCCAGTGGCGGTAATCTCCATCGGCGTGCCGATATCGGCGATCCGACCTTTGAGCAGGATGGCCACTCGATTCGACAGCTCCTCGGCTTCAGCCATGTCATGTGTGGCCATGACAATCGTGGTCCCGTTGGCCTGTAGTTCCCGCATCAGGTCGTGCAGCTCCACACGAGCTGCCACATCCAGACCGGCTGTGGGCTCATCCAGGAAGAGGACTCGCGGGTTGTGGGCTACGGCCAGTGCCAACGCCAGACGCCGCTGCTGTCCAGTCGAGAGTCCATGGAATTGGGATTTCCGCTTCTCCGTAAGGCCCAACCGCTCCAACAGATCGAAACGGGCAGAGACTGCGTGATAGGCACAGAAGAGGTTCATGGCTTCGTCTGGAGTGATGGTTTCCGGCAATCCCGCCGACTGCAGCTGCACGCCAATCATGTTCCGCAGCTTGCGGGGCTCACGCACTGGATCGATCCCTGCTATCCGCAACGAGCCGCCGTCCAGAGCACGTAGCCCTTCCAGGCTTTCCAGCGTGGTGGTCTTTCCTGCACCGTTGGGGCCGAGCAGGCCAAATAGCTCACCCGGCTTCACATCGAAACTGATGCTGTCCACAGCCACGACGTCGCCGTACGCTTTCCGGAACTCTCGCACCTCGATCAAAGCAACTGTCATAGAGCCTGTGTCCTCTCTCAGTGAATGAACGGTGATCGTATGCTGGCCGTTGCAGAGCGCCGCTACGTGTATCACACCACAACCAGCGCTCCAGCGTGTGCCCGTCTTCCCAGTATTTCCACTACCAGCCGCAATCTCTACACTCCAGCCTACAGCCACGGAATAGATGGTTCAAGTGGGCTTCCAAGCCGGGAAGACCCTCGCTCGGCCGACCCGGATTGAGCTAGGTTCTTCCAGGCGTTGAGGCTCGTTCCAGGCGGCGCGGTACTGAAACGGACAAGAATTGGCTGTATCCTGCATTGCTGGCGATACGGATCGATGATCGCCTGCAGAGGCTCTGTGCATCCTCTTAGGAGTTGCGCTGTGGAGCCTGGGAGACCCAACAGCGAGTTCTCACACCCAGCATGTGTGGTGCTGCGTGTCTCGGCTACTCGGCGATCCTCCCTTCCGAGTCGATGCGAGCCAAGACCGCGTCGAAGTCATCGCCGACTCGATGGACGTAAACCCAGCCCGGCACGATCAAAGTCCCATCGGACAGGCTAAGGATCGAGAAGCCGCCGTAGATCTTCCACGCTCGCCAAGGCACGGCGTTGCGTACCCAATTGAGGTCCCCGGCGTCGTCGAACTTCATCATCGGGAATCCGGGTCCGAATCCGGCAACGACGTACGATCCATCGTGGGTCGCGACGACGGAGACGCCGTAGTCGTCCTGATACTGGCTCCCTTCTTGCTTGCTCCAGATCAGATCTCCCGTCTCGGCGTTCGCCTTGGCGAGCCAAAAATCGAGCGGGCTCTCGCTCCCGCTGATTGGCTCCGCGATTCCCACGATTACCACATCCCCGTCGGGGGAGAAGACCATGTCGTTGGCCCACTGCTTGACGCTGCCGCGGTACAGCTTGCTCCACATCTCACGTCCACTCGGATCGAGCCTAAACAGAAGGGAGTCGCGGCGGCTCCCCTCGTAGCTGCCGGGATAGGAGACGCCGGCGAGGACAAGCAGATCCCCGTTCTCTGCTTCAAGCGCGGCGACACCGGTATCGTTCTCGTCGTCGTCACCCAGCGTCGTCTCCCACACGACGGCACCGTTCTCGTCGACCTTGATGATGTAAGCATCGAAACTCTCGCCGAACGAGTCGGTCTCCCCAACCAGGAGGAACCCGCCGTCCGAGATCGGAAGAAGGTCCTTCGCCCATTCGATTCCGGCGCCGCCGTAGGTCTCCGACCACATCAGGTCGCCGGACGCGTCGAGTTTCAGGACGTACAGGTCGCGCTCGCCGGCGCCGAACGAATCGGTCTCCGCGAGAACGAGGAACCCCCCATCTCCGGTCGCTTCGACACAGAACGCCTGTTCCATAGCGTCCCCACCGTGTGCCTTCTCCCAGATCAGCTCGCCGGCGAGCGTCAGCTTCGCGACGAGGACGTCACCACGGGTCGTCGAACCAAGCGAGTGATACGTCGTTCCGACGGCGAGGAGTGCTCCGTCGTCCGTTAGCACCACGTCGAAGAACGCTCCGTAGTCGAGTCCCTCGAACGTCTTGATCCACGTCTCCCCTTCGTCAGCACCCAAGACGGTTGAGACACAGAACCCTACCAACGCAGCGATCAGCACGAAGAGGACGCATCCTTTCCACTTCCACGTCATGGTCTGGCTCCTTTCGATGACGAACCGGCAAGACAGAGTCACGCGCCACATACCGGATGGGCCAATCAGATTCTACCCACAACCCCGCCGCGTTCACCACGCGAAGGAGCGAAGATTCCAGCAGTGGAGCTCGTATTGCGGATCGCCGCGGGTAGCCTCTCCCATTGGGAGTCAGTCTTCCGCGCGCCAGTACACCCCGCCGCCCCCTTGGCGGTGCAGGTACCCGGCTTCGAACAGCTCGCGACGGAGCGTCGCGCAATCGAGGTGGTGCCTGCGGAGAATTTGGTTCACCTCGGCCTCCGGGTACTCGATCCCCGGCTCGAACTCCTGCTGCAGCCACCGGAGAACGACATCGCGTTTCTTCCTCTTCGCCGGAATCCGGATCAGACTCTCCCCGTCGAGAAACGTGTCGAGGACTTTCTGTTCCCAATCCACCCATTCCGTCGCCATGCAGCTATCCTACCCGAAGCTGATCGAGGGGAGAGACCGGCTTCGTGAATCGCTGCGCGCTACGTGGTACGCTTCGCGACGTCCGGCGCCTAGAACGCCGGCAAGGAACGGGAGGGACGGATGCTCTTGCGGTATTTGTACCGAATTCAGCCGATCCGGGAGGGATCCCTGATCGAGAGCACGCCCGACGAGGATCGCATCGTCACCGAGCACTTCCACTACCTCCGGCGGTTGATGGAAGAGGGAATCATCCTTCTCGCCGGACGGACGCTGAACACCGATCCGTCTAGCTTCGGGATCGTGATTTTCGAGGCCGAGTCCGAAGATGCCGCGCGAGAACTGATGCGGAACGACCCCGCGGTGAAGGCTTCCGTGTTCCGCGCCGAGCTGTTCCCTTACCGTGTCGCGCTCGCCGGTCCGGGAATCCTGTCGCCTTGATCCCGCCCATTACCCCGACTCGTCGGGCAGCGCGCGCTCGACTGCACTCTGAGTTTGTCCTTCTCGTGCCGTGGGATCGTGTGCCTTCTCATGCACTAGATCGCGCCCTCCAGCGCGTAGAGCCTGTTCGAGCAAGCCGAACTCCCGTTTGCCACGAGCCGGCGCGCGACACGGACGCTCCCAGTCTATCCAGCTCTGTCGCCGTCTCGACCCCGGCGGCGCTCAGCTGCTCGCTAGCGCCTTCCGATGTTCGGGAGCCGTTCGAGTTCATCCATCCGTGTGCGATCACCGCCTCGATCCGTTCCTTCCACATGGAGGAGCCTTCATTCCAGGCTTTCACATCCGCACCATCGACCGTTCATACGTTACTCATGCGGTGGACCTATCGTCGGTCCGGCAAGCCAAACGTACCTCCTTGTCAGTCTTCCGCCCAGAAGCGAGGCCCCGCAAGGGGCCTCGCCTTTGACGAGAAGAAGAATTAGCGGGACCGACGCTACATAGGGTCGGTGTTCACGATGCGGACCCGGATCTGATCGTAGCTGCGCCCGCCGGAGCTGTCGTAGGCTGCCAGCGTGATCGTTACCGTCTCGCCGTCTCGCCGGTCGCTTTCCGGAGCGTGGTAGATCGGTTGCAGGGTATTTGCTCCCTCCAACCACCCCTTGCTCGCCGACCACGTAAAGCAGACCGAGACACAGACCGGATTGCTGATGTTCCCCTTGATCGGCATGGCGCTCCCCTCATTGATCGATGAGAAGTAGTGCCTGTCGATGCGGGGCTTTGGACGATCGCGGGGGTGCTCGGATTGAGGACCAAACGGCCAATTCGACATCCATCCTCCCTCACAGCCGCCCGTGCTGCAGGGACAGGGAACCGGTGCCTCGGGACAACCTTCGTACGCCGGAACGTTCGTGATACAGGGCGAGGCACACGCTTCCGCCGGCT
>CBFCYU010000014.1:0-17661 GCA_965602415.1 uncultured bacterium
CACCGACTCGACGAGAAGATCATCGCCGTCGGGATCGCCGTCGTTGAGCAGGATCTGGATTGTCAGCTGGCTGCCTTCACGGGCCGTTCCGCTGTCATCCTGGGCCGCAGGAGGGTCGTTGGTCGCGAGGACGGTCACCGTCACCGTGGCCGTGGCCGTCCCTCCGTTTCCGTCAGCAATCGTATACGTGAACGTGTCCGTGCCGTCGAAGCCCTGCGACGGCGTATACACGGCGCTCGCCCTGCTCGGAACGACGGTCCCGTGGAGCGGGTGCGTCACGGACTCGATGACGAGATCATCGCCGTCCGGATCGCTGTCGTTGGCCAGAATGGGGATGGTCGCCGGCGTGTCTTCGCGTGTGGTCGCGTCGTCGTCCTCCGCTTCCGGTGGCTCGTTCACAAGTGCCACGGCCACCGTGACCGTCGCCGTTGCGGAGCCGCCGTGACCGTCGGAGACGATGTAGGTGAAGGCGTCGGATCCGTTGAAACCCGGATCGGGCGTGTAGGTGACGTCCGCGCCGTTGTTCCCAATCGAGCCGTTGGCGGGCTGGGTCACCGACTGGACGATGAGGTCATCCCCGTCCGGATCGCTGTCGTTGTGGAGCACGTCGATCGTCACTGAGATATCTTCATCTGTGCCGCCGCTGTCATCCTGAGCGATCGGTCGGTCGTTCACGGCCTCGATGGTTACGGTGACCATCGCGTTCGCGATCCCGCCGTTTCCGTCGGAGACGCCGTAGGTGAAGGAGTCCTCCCCGTGAAAATCGGGGTCCGGCGTGTAGGTAACGTCGCTCCCGTTGTTCGCGGCCGACCCGTTCACCGGCTGGCTCACCCAATCGACGAACAGTGCGTCTTCGTCGGGATCGCTGTCGTTGTCCATCACGTCGATGGTCACCGGCTGGTCTTCCGTAGTGCCGTCACTGTCGTCGACCGCGGTGGGCTGATCGTTCGTCGGTGCGATCACAAGGCTGACCGTTGCCACGTTCGAATCCTTCGCCCCATCGTTCGCCTTGTAGGTGAATTCGTCACTGGAGGTCTCGCTGCCGTCATGCGTGTAAACGAACGACCCGTCCGGATTGAGGCTGAGAGTTCCGTGCTCGGCGCCTGCAATAACGACCGCCGTCAACGGGTCGCCTGGGGCATCGACATCATTTGACAGGACGCCGGGTGCGGATACCGTGAGGGTCTCGCCCTCGCTTGCAGTGTAGAGGTCGTCGATCGCGAGTGGCGGATCGTTGCAAAGGACGCTCACCGTGACTTTCGCCTTGTTCGAGATGGCGCCGTCGTCGTCCTCGATGGTGTACTTGAAGTGGTCGTCCCCGCAGCTGCCCGGGTCCGGGGTGTAGGTGATCACACCGGTTGTCGGATGGACGCTGACCGAACCGTTCTCGGAATCCACGGCGATGACGACCGTTGTTGGGTCGATCGAGCCGTCGCTGTCTGCGTCGTTGGCGATCACGTTGATGCCGACGGATGTGTTCTCGTCCGTCGTCGCCGTGTCGTCGTTGGCGATTGGCGGCTCGTTGCAGAGGATCTCAATCGTCACCTCGGCCTCATCGGAGGTCGCACCGTCGTTGTCGTCGACCGTGTACTCGAAGGAGTCGTCGCCACAGCTGCCGGGGTCCGGCGTGTAGGTCACCACGCCGGTGGACCCCTCGACATACACCCAACCCCGTTCCGGATCCTTGGTGATCGTCACCGTCGTCGGGTCAATGGCGCCGTCGCTGTCGGTGTCGTTCGCCAGGATGTGGATGACGACGGAGGCGTTCTCATCGGTTGTGACGTTGTCATCGATCGCGGCCGGAGGCTCATTCCCCGCAATGACCGCAGCGGTCGGACCCGGAAGGAATCCGTCGACTGCGATCGCTTTGCCCTCCTTGATCCCGACCCGCGTGTCGGCTACGGCATTCCACGCATCGAGAGTGAAGTCGACCTCCCGTGTTTCCCCGCCGTCATACTCCTCCTCGAACTTGAAGCCGTACAACTCGGTCTTCGGATCATCGCCGACCTCGAACTCCTCCGAGGCGTCGACGACGTTGTCCTCTCCCAGAGCGGGATCAAATTCGAGGACCCAGTGGCTGAGAGACGGGCTGCTGCCGGACGCAACGCGATACGTCCATGTCGAAGTCCCGTCGTCGTTGTACGTGACCCCGAGATACTCGAACGTGTGTCCCGCAACGACGAGGACTTCGTCCCCACTGGCAGAGGCCGTGAGGCCGGCGATCAGAACGACCATGATCAGGAACGACTTGACGATCAGCCCGCGGACGAACGAGTTTCTTGATGCCCTATGCGGACGAGAGACCCAATCCGTGTGCGTCTTTCGGTGAAGCATCTCCAGCCTCCTCTGACTGGTTCTCGGCTGGCAACCTGCTGCCTCAGCGTGTTTCGAGGCCTGCGGTTTTGCGTCCCTTCCTCGCGGGTGGTTTGCCCTTCTCAGCCAGGCATGTTCATCATTCAGGCCAACTCTCGGCGTTCGGATTATGCCTCACTGCTCCCCCCTCCAGGACCTCGCTGCCCTTGCTTGTAGTCGCTCCAGCGTTGATCATATCTTAATACCCTCGAATCCTAATGTCTAGCCCCGTCTGCTGCCCCCACGCTCCCCATCGCCTCCCGGCGAACACACTGCTTTCTCTACTGCCGCAGCATGTCAGCACACGACGAGCGGTACCTCGAGCCTGTGGCTCCTTGGCCGCGCGCCGCTGAAACACAACGACGGGAAGGCGTTACTATGGCACCATTCAACGGCAAAGGACTGCCGTGCATCGGAGGAAAGGGGGACGAGATGTACCGGAGCTCCGTTCGCAAGTTCATCCAAGGGGTGCTCAACCTACTCGATGAGGGACGCGACATCAGTTTCGAGCAGGTCATCGAACTGAAGGACTACACGGTCAACGACGTCCTCGCCATGCTGCGCGTCGACAAGGCACAGCAGATCCGCGACGGGATGCCACCGGAGGACTGGGAAGAAATCATGACCTACATCGGGCGGTTCACCACGGCGCACGGGCCGCAAGCGCTCCACTTCTACGATTCGACAATCGAGAAGAGCTTCTTGTGCTGGCTGGCGGCGATCGGCGTCGAGCTTCTTTCCGACGTGTAGGGGCGACCTGCCAAGCACGGGCGTCCGACGGGTTCGATCCAGCGAAGGTTCGCCGATCCGTAAGACACATGTCCACCATCGATCCGAGGCGGTGGGGCAACATGGGACACGAGTTTCACAGGAGGTGGTTGGTGGTCGAAAAGAGCGGGCAGAGAAGCAGTGACGAGCTGGTCAAGAACGCGTTGAATGGGATCTACCGGAGCACGCCGGACGGTGAGTTCCTTGTGGCGAACCGGGCGCTCGTCCGGTTCCTCGGATACGAGACCGAGGGGGAGCTGCGCGCGACGAGGTTTGGCGATTTGATCGCCGACGAGGCGGGTACCGTACTGCTGGCGGACCCGTTTCGGGAGAGCGAGGAGATCAAGAACGCCGAGATCGCTCTGAAGGTGAAGGATGGACCGGCGGTCGACGTGTTGCTCAACGCCCGGGCGGTGCGAACCGACGACGGCTCGCTCCTCTATCACGAGGGGATCCTCACCGACATCACCCACCTGAAGCGCCAGGAAGAGCAGCTGCTCCATCTGGCGACGCACGACCCCCTGACCGGGCTCCACAACCGGCGGGAGTTCAACGTGATTCTCGAACGTCATCTCACTCGCGCCAAGCGCTATGGCGGACAGGGCGCGGTCCTGTGGATGGACCTCGACGGATTCAAGGAGATCAACGACGGGCTGGGGCACAAGGCCGGCGATGAGCTCCTCGCCAGCCTGGCCCATCGGATGAAGTCAACGATTCGGGAGTCGGACGTCCTCGCGCGCCTCGGCGGTGACGAGTTCGCGATTCTCTATTCGAACGTTGACTCCACCCAGGCGCAGCTCGCCGCCACGCGGCTGTTGGACGCGATCCGCCAGCACGCTGTGAACATCCAGGGACAGGCGATCCGGACGACGGGGAGCATGGGGATCGTCGTTTTCCCGGAGCACGGGATGCAGCCGACCGAGCTGCTGATGCAGGCGGACATGGCGATGTATCGAGCGAAGGAACAAGGGCGAAACCGCTTCTGTGTCTATTCGCCGGACCAGGAGAACATGGAGGCGCCGGAGCAACGGATCGACTGGCTCCGACTCGTTCGTGAGGCGTTGGAGACCGACGGATTCGTTCTGTACGCGCAGCCGATCCTCGATTTGAGGACCGACGAGATCGTCCGCTACGAGATTCTGCTGCGCCTCCTTGATCGGGACGGGGGAATCATCCCGCCGGGGGCGTTCCTCGACATCGCGGAGCAATTCGGGTTGAGCGGCGACATCGATCGCTGGGTGCTGAGCAAGGCGACGGAAATCCTGGCCGACACCGAGATCATGGAGAAGGGAATCTCGTTCGCGATCAACCTTTCCCCGCGGACGATGACCGACAAGGAGTTTCTCCAGCTGATCTCCGACATGCCGGCGCTGAACGTCATCGGGCCGGTTCGCCTGGTGATGGAGATCACCGAGACGGCGGCAATCTACAACATCCACATCGCCAAGGACTTCCTCCGCACGCTCCGCGGGCAAGGATACGAGTTCGCGCTCGACGATTTCGGGATGGGATTCTCGTCGTTCTATCAACTGAAGAATCTCGATGTCGACTACCTGAAGATCGACGGGAGCTTCATCCGTAATCTGTCGCACGATCCGGTCGACAAGCACCTGGTTCTGGCGATGGTGCATCTCGCGCGAGGTCTTGGGAAACAGACGATCGCCGAGTTCGTCGAGGATCAGGAGACTCTCGACATGCTTCGGGAAATCGGTCTCGACTGCGCGCAGGGCTTTCACATCGGACGGCCCAGGCCGCTCGACGACATCCTGCGGGAGATCGCAGAGGGCGACTCGGCCGGATAGGAGCAGATGCTGCCCGCTCTGAGAAGACTCGACCTGATCGCGCGTTGTCTGTACGCAACGCAGGTGGCGAGGGCAACCGCCGCCGCCCGGTCGTGGAGCGCAGGGATCCCTGGACGGTATCCGATCGAGTGTGCTAGAGTGAGCACATGACCCGTAACTCTAGCAGGTTGGGGATTGCGCTTCTTGCTGCAGCCGCGGTCGCTGTTGTGCTTCTCTTCGTTGTCTTTCGGGTCGCTAGCCCGCCCCACTGGCCGGACGGCGCGGTCTTCGTCCCTCGCGACGTCGCCACGATTCAACAAGCCCTAGACATCGCACCTCCGGGAGCGACGATCGTCCTCCAAGTGCAGGATGAGGCGTTCCGCGGTCCAGTGACGATCGACGTGGCGAATGTCACGCTCGTTTCTGCGGGCGACAGGGCGAAGCTGGACGCGAGGGGAGGCGCCCCGGCGCTCACGATCACAGCGGACGGCGTCGTTGTGAGGGGACTCGACATCGCGTCGGAGAGCATCGGGATCCAGATCGAATCGGCTCGATGCAGGATCGAGAACACCCGAATCCAAGACGCGCCGATCGGTCTCCAGCTGCTCGGCGCCCGTGGATGCGAACTGAGGGAGATCGAAGTGCACGGGGGACAGATCGGCCTAGAGCTCGTTTCGTCCGGAGGGAACGTCCTGACCGACATCATCGTCCGCGGAACCTCCGAGTCCGGTCTGAAGGCCTCCGGATCGTGGGACAACGTCCTCGAAGCGATCGTCGTCTCCGACGCTCCGATCGGCCTCTCACTCGAACAGGGATCCTCGGAGAACGAGCTTCGTGGATGCCGGGTCGATCGGGCCTCGATCGCCGGGGTCGAGCTTCGTGGCTCGAACGACAATCTGGTCATCGATGGGGCCATTCGAAGCTCCCGCATCGGCGTCGCTCTCGAGGGCGTGACGGGAAACGAGATCCTCGGCTGCGAGATCGACGAGGTGGTCATCGCTGGTCTTCTCTTCCATCAGGCGGTTCGGAACAGAGCGACGGAGAACACGATCGAAGTCTCGCAGGACGCCGGGATCCTCCTCTCTCAGAGCGCGGAGAACGCGTTGTCCTACAACCGGATCGAAGAGTGTGCCGGCGCCGGGATCCGGCTTGACGGGAGCGACCGCAACCTGGTCGCCGGGAACACCTTGACGGCTAACGACCTCGGCATCGACAGCGATCGATCGAGCTACGGCCGCATTCTCCGCAATACCATCTTCTCGAGCGATCCGACGGGCACGGGGTTGTTCTTCACGGGTGGGGCCGAGAACCGGCTTCTCGACAACCATGTGAGCGGAGGTGAGTTGGGGTTCCTTCTATGGGACTCGCAGCGGAACATCCTTCTCCGCAATCGGGTTGAGAATCAAACGGCAGCCGGCCTTGCTCTGGTGAACGGCTCCACCGCGAACAGTGTTGTGGAGAATTGTCTCACTGACAACCGTGTCGGGATCGTGATCGTCGATTCAGGTAGGAGCGAGGTGCTGAACAACCACGTGGCCGAGAACGACACCGGATTGCTGCTTGTGCGCTCCGGTCTCGGCGTTCGGATCGAGGGGAACACGATCGAGGAGAACCGAATCGGGATCCGGCAGACCGATTCGATAGACATTGTCGGGATTGAGCTGTTGCTGGACGGGGGCGGCGAGATCGCTTCGCCGGTCGTCGCAAGCAACGTCTTTGCCCGCAACGAGTCCCTCGATGTCTCGAATGAGACGGCATCCCCAGTCTACGCCGGTGGAAACTGGTGGGGCGGCGTGGCGGGTGGGCGGGACACGTCGCTAGCAGAGGTTTCGGATGGCGTGTACCTCGAGGGCTCGGCGTGGAAGGGGACCCTTGCCATCGGGACCGAGGCGGACATCGCACAGGAGATCCTGGGACGGATCCTTCAGTACGCGCTGACCGAAGCCGGCTTCCGGGTGATCGATCTCATCGGGATGGGAGACAGCGACCGCGTGAGAGAAGCGCTCCGAATGCAGGACGTCGATTGCATCTGGTGGGGGACCTCCGAGACGTTTCTCGCCGAAGGCGGCGTCGGAAAAGGAAAGGTTGACGTCACGGCAATTCCGGCAACGAGACGTTGGATGGTTGTTGTCTCGGAAGGAACGGCGCAGCGGCTGACGGAACCGACACTCTCTGCGTTCGCCGCGCTCATGCACGGGTCCGGCGAGACGTTCCGGTACGCGACACCTCGGACCTTGGGTGATGCCGCATCCGCGTCCTTCGAAGAAGTGTACGGGCTCAGGGAGTCGGTCGGTTCGGTCAGCTGGGCGGAGACCCCCGGGGAGGCCGAAGCGCTCCTCAAGTTCGGCGCCGTCGAGGCGGCAATCGTGGACAACCTGGAGGAGACGCTGACGTTCTCCGGATTCGCGGCGCTCGAGGACGACCTCGATGCGTTCGCATCCGCAGGAATCCTCGTTGCCTCTCTGCCCGGTCTCCTCACACGATTTCCGGAGACCGGGGATGTGTTGGCGAACTTGACTCCTTCATTGACGACCTCCGTGATTCATGATCTGATCAGCCGCGTCCGTCTTCTCCAACGCGAGCCGGAGGCTGTGGCGCGGGAGTACCTCGTACAGCAAGGGCTTCTGGCGGAGTAGAAAAAGGAGATCAAATGGAGACGAAAGACGCTGCCGTTCGGGACCGAGATCGGCGGCCTCAGGCGTTCCTGCGCATCCGGTCCTGGATTCGGTACGGGTTGGGCCTGCGGGCCAAGTTGGTCGTGCTCGTCCTCATGATCGCAGTTCTGGTTGTCGGTGCCTTGTATTGGTTCGCCTCCGTCTCGCTTCGGACCTCGATCGCGTCGATCTATGAGCAGCGCGCGCGAAGCGTCGCCGCCGTCATCTCGAAGTCGATCCAGGAGAAGGAGTACATCCTCTACTACTCGGACGAACTCGATGCAGACATCGGTCGGCTCCTCGATCGCTATGAATCGGTTGTTGGGATCACGGTGATCGGCGTGAGCGCCCGCGGATTCCTTGCCGTGGCGAGCACCGATCCGACGATGGTCGGTGTGCTGTCGACGGAGGAAGAGCAAGACCGCTTCGAGGTCCTCAAGGCCGTCGAGGTCAGCAACGTGCGTCTCGGAGGAACGTCCTACCTACGGGCGTGCCACCCGATCTTCTCGGGGCCGGATCTGCTCGGCGTCGTCGTCGTAGACATGTCTCTCGCCGAACAGGCGTGGTTCATCTCTCGTCTCTCGTGGCAGTTCGGGATCGCCTCGATCGTCGGGTTCTTGCTACTCGGAGGGCTCCTGTACGTCGTCCTCCTGGCGATCGTGACCAAGCCGGTCGGCCGACTGGCGGAGGCCATGGAATCGGTGGCGAAGCGGAAATACGACGTGGAGGTATCCGTCCCGTTCCGCAGGATCCCCGGCACTCGGCTGCGCGACGAGGTCGGTCAGGTGATCGACGGCTTCAACCTGATGACGAAGGTCATTCACTCGCACGAACAGGAGCTAATGAAGCTCGTCGTACTCGACGAGCTAACCGGAGCCTATACACTTGATCACTTGAAGGCGGAGCTGGATCGCGAGCTGAACAAGACCCGCCGCTACGGGCACGCGACGTCGCTTCTCCTGATTGAGATCGATGGATTGGAGTCGCGCACGGACGAGGAACGCAATCAGGTTCTCGTTCGCACTTCGGGCTTCCTCGTCGGCAACCTCCGGAACGTCGACGTCCTCTTCCGCGTCGGCGACCTGCGGTTTGCCTCGCTGCTCCCCGAGACGCCTGAGAACGGAGCGGGCGTCGCGGCCGAGCGGCTGCGCACCCTCGTCCCGGACGTGACAACGCAATTCGGCTTTGCGTTCACCGTGTCGGTGGCGCACATGGGGTGGGGCGAGGATGGGGCACCGGCGATCGATGAAGTCATCGAACAGGTCGTCGGCCCACTCGGAGACCTGCGTGGATGAGGAGACGTGGAAACGCCCTCTGGCCGCTCACGTTCCTCCTGCTGATCGGCGGACTGCACGCCGCTGCCCAGACACCGTCGAGCGCGTGGATCGAGCGGATAGAGATCGCTAGTCTTGTTCCATTCGAGGTGACGTTTCGCTTCTCGAATCGCGGGACTACTCCGCTGGACGGCATCGAGGGCAGGGTGATTCTGCAGGATCGGCTCGGCCAGGTCATCGAAGTCGTTTCGGTGGAGTCATTCTCGGCCGCTCCGGCCGAGACCGCGGACGCTGTGGCCGCGAGTCGGTGGGACTTCCAGCAGACCGGGATCTACCTTGTGGAGGTCGCGTTGGACCTCGGGACCGGCGGTCCGATCTCGAACTCGCTCGCGTTCCGGATCCTCCCGATCCAGTTGCCGCTCGAACCGGCTCGGGTTGCGGAGAGCGAAGAGCTGTACACCGTTTATCAGCAGCCGGTCAGCTGGGGCCTCGTGCGGATCGGGGCCCCCGAGGCGTGGTGGATTCATCACGGGGACCCGGGCGTTGTGGTCGCGGTGATCGACTCGGGGATCGATACGTCGATTCCGCAGCTGCGGGAAAGCATGTGGGTCAACGAGGATGAGATCCCCGGGAACGGAATCGACGATGATCGGAACGGCTACGTCGACGACATCCACGGGTGGGACTTCCGGGATGGGGACAGCAGTTCGCTCGTCGGCACGCGTCTCCATTGGCACGGGACGTTCAGCGCTGGGATCATCGCAGCGCGCCCCGGTGATCTGCCGATCGTCGGGATCGCCCCCGGCGTGCGGATCATGGACGTGCGGTTCCTTAACTCGGACAACCAGTTCTTCTCCTCCGATTGGCGCACGTTCGTCGAGGCGATCGAATACGCCGTCGGCAACGGGGCACAGATCATCAATCTGAGCGTCTTCGCGAATGGGCGTCCGCCCGGGTACTTCGAGGATGCGTTGCGGCGCGCCGTGGAGCGTGGCGTGCTGATCGTCGGGATCTCGGGAAACACCGGCGAGGCCGGGGTCCTCTATCCGGCGAAGCTCGACACCGTCTACGCCATCTCGGCGACGACGCGAGACGACTTGGCGGCCTGGTTCAGCTCGTACGGACCAGAGGTGTTCGCCTGTGCACCAGGCGAGCGGATCGTCTCGTTCGTCCCGGGCGGCGGGGCGTCGACCCGTTCTGGAACCTCGTTCGCCGCTCCTTACGTCTCCGGAACCTTGGCACTGATCCTCTCGGCCCACCTCGGGATCTCCCCGGACGACGCGATCGAGATCCTGCGGCGGTCTCTCATCGATCTCGGCACACGGGGGTTCGACGAGTGGTTCGGGCACGGGTTGGTCAATGCATACGAAGCCGTCTCCGACTGACGTGCGTTTCGCCTTGGGGCTCTGCGCGGTCTCCCATGCGCCGTCTTGATCTACGCGTGCTTCTCTTCCATACTGGCAGTCGCTGTCAACGAAAGGTGAGGGGATGAAGAGACTGGTGGTGCTCGTCGGTCTGCCTGGGTCCGGGAAGACCGCGTTTCAGAAGCGGCATCCCGAATGGGCGGTCGTGTCGAAAGACGCGATCCGTCGCGAGATCTTCCACAGCAATCACGCTCCGGAGTATGAGGACGCGGTCGATCGAATCTTCGCCTCGACCCTGGTCGAGGTCATCGATTCCGATGCCGAGGTCGTCTGTGTCGACGACTTGAACCTCTCGCGCGACGCGCGTGGCGAGCTGATCGGGCTGGCACAGCTGGCCGGTAGAGAGACGATCGCGTACGTCATGCCGTCCGAACCGATCGATGGGTTATTCGCGCGGACGCAGCGCAACCTGGAGCAGCTCTCGGGGTCGGACCCGGACGTCCGAGTGACCGATTTTCTGAGGGCAAGATTCGATGAGCTGGTTCACGCATACGATCCGGTGGACGCGCGAGAAGGGTTCGCTCGGGTGGAGAGAGAGACGGAGCTTGGCAATACGGAGGCGTCGGCGGGTTCCTCAGGAAGGGCTCGCCAGCGGAAGCGGGTCGAGAGGCGCGAGCCGCTGCCGTTGTTCGTCCCCTGAGACGAATCACGCGTGCGTCACTGGCCATACGACCCGCTCAGGGGCGCCTGTTGACGTCAGTGGCTACGTGATTTCCAGTAACGCGTTGATCCGCGTGCGGTCGAATCCGATCACGATCTCCCCGTCGATGTCGAGCACGGGGACACCGTATTGGCCGCTCTTCTCCACCATCTCGCGCGCCCGCTCCATGTCGGCGGCGACATCGACCTCATCGAACGATACGTTGTGCGAAGTCAGATGATCCTTCGCGGCCTGACACCACGAACAAGTGGGGGTTGAGTAGACAGTTACCGTGTGTTCCATGATCCTTCCTCCTTCATGATGGTTCGAATCAACGTGCGCAGCTCCCCGTGGAGCCGATAGCAATTCCGTGTTCCCTGGCGTTCCTTGCGGAGCACTCCGGCCCGCTCGAGCTTTGCCAGATGATACGACACCGCCGGCTGGCTGAGTTCGATCTGGGCGAGGATCTCCTGACACTGGACCGCATCCTCGGCGAGAAGCTCGACGATGTGCAGCCGCGGCTCGCTCGCCAGGGACGCAAAGATCTCGGCCCAACGGGTTCTTCTCTGTCGATCGTTCATCCATTGCTCCTTGTCTCGATACGATCTAGGATGATACGGAGGCCGGACCCGGATGTCAAGTATTTAAATATTTAGAAGATTGGAGGACGAACGGCAACGACGGTCGTGGACTACACAGGAGGAATAGCGTTTCGAGGGTCCGGCACGACAGGCCACGAGGTGCGGATGGACGCGAACCGCGAAGTCGGTGGTGAGGACTCTGCGCCACATCCGGTAGAGGTCCTTCTCTGCGCGCTCGGCGGGTGTACGGGGATGGACGTCGTCTCCGTCCTGCGGAAGATGAAGACCGAGCCGGCCGGCCTGCGGATCGAGATCGACGACGAGCGAGCACCGGAGTACCCCAAGGTGATCACGAAGCTCCACTTGACCTACATCGTCGAGGGAGACGTCCCGGAGGAGAACGTCGCGAAGGCGATCGATCTGTCGCTGGCGAAGTACTGCCCGATCGCGAACACGCTCGCAGGCGTTGCCCGGATCACGTCCGAGTGCCGGATCGTCTCGCCTCATTGATCGGCCGACTTCTCGAGAATCCGGTCGATGTCGACATTGAACCGAACGTAGTCCACCGCGTAGTCGAGCGTCTCCCCGGGGCGGATCCACAGTCGCGAGAGCATCCCCTCACAGAGTGTCGCGGTGACCATCGTCTCTTGTCCGGTAAGGATTACGGGTACATCGCGGGCATTCGCGTGCTCGATAATCTCGCGGGTCGGGCGGTGATCCCCGGTCAACACGAGACAGCGGAGACTGGGAACCCCAAGCGCCACGTGCTGGATCTCCTCGCGATCTCCGCCAGTGATGACAGCGAGTTCCGGGGTTCGCCGGAACCGGCGCAGTGACGCCTCCGGTCCCATCGCGCCGATGACGAAGTGGCGGACCTCCTGTTCGGGAACGCCATCGTTCAACACCCGACCTCCGACGCGTCTGGCAATCTCGTCGGTGCTGACGGAGTGAAGGTTGCGGTCCTGTGGGATGATCCCCAAGACCTCAGCACCTCGGCTCGCAAGGAAGGAGACCAGCACCTCGATAACGAGGTTGAGCGATCGGCCCATCGGGACGTCCTTGAGGATGACGCCGAGGATACGCGGCCCCTCCTCGAACAGGCGCAACGCGCCCAGGACCCGGTCGATCGCCTCCTCGCCGTCGTACTCGGTCAGCAACAGGACGTCGGCGTTCAACAGCGCGGCGAGGTCGAGATCGCTCAGTCCGGCGCTAACGCCGAGGCCAAGGTAGTTGCGCCCTTCGATGATCGCGACGTCGCGTCCGTTCGTGACACGAGCGAACGCCTCGGCGATCCGTTTTCGGAACCCGCGATCGCCCGATTCGATCGCTTCGCGAAGGAACGGACCCTCGAGGGGCACCGGGGCGATGTCGTGGAGGTCGTCGTCGAGGCCGAGAAGCGACCGGACCGCGTCGGCGTCCCGATCGATCGGTTCACCCGTC
This sequence comes from uncultured bacterium, assembly GCA_965602415.1. Lineage (GTDB taxonomy): Bacteria > Bipolaricaulota > Bipolaricaulia > UBA7950 > UBA9294 > JANQEA01. The sequence goes on from CBFCYU010000014.1 coordinate 12,915, forward strand.
GCATAGGAGACCTCGAAGCTGATCGGCTTCATGTACGCGATCGACTGGCCGCGCTCCCGAAGCGTCTGGCCGAGGGCGAGCGCGAGGAGGCTTTTGCCGGAGTGCTCCTCTGTCGAGACGATCAGGATTCGCTTCATGTTGGTAGTCAGTCGCCCTTTCCGATGAGATCAGCGTTCCCCGATGGTAGTCCCGTATACTTGGGAAGGCAACGCAGACTGCGGGCCGGCGCACATCGAATCCTCACACCGCGGCCTCGGCTTCTCCATCTGACTCGCGGATAGTGAGCTTCTGGGATGGAAGTTGACAGGCAGATTCACTCTGAAACCGGCGAACGAGGGCCAGTCTGTATGTCGTCTGCCTTTCCTGGCTATAATGGGGGCGCGATGAAACGGATTCTGATCGTCGACGACGAGGAGATGATCGTACGGACCGTCAAGGCCTACCTCGATCGCGAAGGATTCAAGACCTACACCGCTCACGACGGAGAGGAGGCGCTCCGTTCGTTCGACGAGAAGGGGCCGGACCTGATCGTGCTCGACCTGATGCTACCGAAGGTGAGTGGGATCGAGGTGACTCGATCGATCCGATCCAAGTCCTCCGTGCCGATCATCATGCTCACCGCCAAGGCAGCGGAGGCCGATCGCGTGGTCGGCCTCGAACTGGGAGCCGACGACTATGTCGTGAAGCCGTTCAGTCCGCGCGAGCTGGTCGCACGCATCCGCGCCGTCCTCCGGCGATACGAGGGGGAGGGGATGGAGATCGAGCGGATCACCATCGGCGGCCTGGAGATCGATCTGAAGACGCGCGAACTGCATGTGGAAGGCCAGGACGTTGAGTTGACGCCGACGGAGTTCGATCTTCTCGCCTACCTCGCCCGACACCCGGGACAGGTATTCACCCGCCTGCAGCTTCTACGCGAGGTCCAAGGCTACACCTACGATTCGTTCGCGCGGACGATCGACACCCACGTGAAGAACCTCCGCCGGAAGATCGAAAGCGATCCGAAGAGTCCACGCTACATCCTCACGGTGCACGGTGTCGGCTACCGCTTCGCCCGGGAAAGCTAGGATGAAGCGACGGATCCCCCTTGCACTCAAGCTCGGCGTCGCATTTGTCGTTCTGATCCTGCTGGCCGTCGCTCTTGTCTACTTCCTGACGGCTCGATCGATCACGCGGCAGTTCGACGAGTATCGCCAGGAGAGCCGAGAGAAGTTCGGCCAACAGCTCGCCGATCAGCTCGCGTGGTATCGGGAATGGAACGGGAGCTGGAAGGGCGTGCTGGAACGGATGCTTACTCGCCCAACCTTCATCGCCGTTGGGGACCAGGTGATCGAGGGAGCCGCACTCATCTTCGACATTCCGATCACGCTGGCCGATTGGGACGGTCGGATCATCACCACGACGGAGAACGCGCGGTACAATGAGCTGATCGACGCGCTCCGCGAGGCTCAGGAAGGGTCCACGATCCAGGAGGAGTGGCTGGCGAACTGGGCGGGGCTGTACCTCGCCGAGGCGGAGATCTCGGAGGGGATTCCGATCCTTGTTGGCGACTTCCGAGAGGGGACGCTCCTGGTCGGAGAGGTTGAGCCGGAATACGGCCCGGTCGAAGCCGACTTCCTCGCTTCGGCGATGCGATCGGCGCTTCTCGGCGGCGGGATCGCGATTGGAATGGCCCTCGTCCTTTCGTTCCTGCTCATCGTGCAAATCCTCTCGCCACTGCGGGTGCTCTCCCGCGCCACGGATCGAATCGCGCAGGGAGATCTCCCCGATCGGATCCGGATCAGGTCGCGCGACGAGCTGGGGCAGCTCGGATCGTCGTTCGACCACATGGTGGACAGCCTGCGACACTCGGAGACCCTTCGCCAGACGATGACCGCCGACATCGCCCACGAGCTCCGCACCCCCGTGACGATCATCCAGGGAACGCTCGAGGCGATCCTCGACGGGATCTACGACCCGTCGAACGCGACGATCGCGCCGATCTACGAAGAGACACTCCATCTGGGGAGTCTGATCGACGATCTGCGCGACCTCGCGCTCGCCGAAGCTGGCGAGCTGCGACTCGCCAAGGAGCGGACGGACATCCTGGAATTGGTCCGCCAGGTTGCCGAAACCGCCGGATCATCCGTGGAGGAGTCCCCGACCGTCCACGTCGAGTTCGCAGAAGAGATCCCCGAAGTGTCTCTCGATCCGAAGCGGTTCAGGCAGGTCTTGGCCAACCTGCTGAGCAACGCGCTGATCTACACCCCGGTGGACGGGGAGATCCGTGTGGATGTGCGCCGGGTGGACGAGTCGATCGAGCTGAGCGTTTCGGACACCGGTCCGGGGATACTGGACGAGGATCTCCCCCACCTCTTCGAGCGGTTCTATCGTGGCGATCCGGCCCGCGGCCGAACGGGCGGGAGCGGCTTGGGACTCGCGATCGTCAGGCAGTGGGTCGAGGCGCACGGCGGGACGATTCGGGCGGAGAACCGTCCGACAGGCGGCGCTCGATTCGTCCTGCAGATCCCGATTTCTTGAAGTCCGCCCCCGAAATCTGCTAGGATGGGGCATGGTCAGTCAGTCGTTCTTCAATCCACACGACGGCGAGATGATGTTTGCCGAGGTCATCGCGACGATTGTGAAGGAGATGAAGACCCACCCGGAGGATCGGTTTGAGATCCTGATCGGGACGGATTCATCGACGACGCCGGACCACCTTGACCTGGTCAGTGCGATCGTCCTTCACAACATCGGCCGGGGCGGCCGTTACTTCTGGGCGCGCCGCCGGGAACGGCGATCTCCCTCTCTGCGGCAGCAGATCTGGCGGGAGGCCTGGCTCTCGTTCGAACTTGCCCAGCACGTGATCGAGCGGCTCGGAGCGGTCTCGTTCCTTCAGTTCAATCTGGAGATCCACGTCGATATCGGCGAGAACGGGCGGACGAAGGAGCTGATCGATGAAGTCGTGGGCATGATCATCGGAAATGGCCTCGCCGTCCGGATCAAGCCGCACGCCTACGCCGCGTCGTCGGTCGCCGACAAGCACACCTAGTCACCGGAGTTCTCGTCGTGCACAAGCGCGTAGGCCGCGTTGCGAGCGACCCCAAATCCTGCAACCAGGACCTGAACGATCGTCTTGGTGGCCAGCCCGGACTCCCGTAGCGTGGTGAGGACCTCTCTGATTCGGTCCGGGTCCGGGCCTGCCTCGACCGGGCTGCCAGCGAGGATGAGGACGCACTCCCCCTTCACCCGATCGCGTGAGCTCAGTGCATCGAGGATCTCTTCTGGGCTGCCGCGGAGGAACTCCTCGTGGAGCTTGGTCAACTCACGTGCCAACGTCACCGCCCGATCAGGAAGGACGGCGGCGAGGTCCCGGAGCGTAGCGACCAACCGGTGCGGCGACTCGAACAGGACGATCGTCCGCGTCTCGGAGCGCAATCGCGCGAACAGCGTGCGCCGCTCGCCGGACTTCCGGGGGACGGCACCCTCGAAGCAGAACCGATCCGGCGGCATTCCCGAGGCGATCAGCCCGGCGATCGCCGCCGAGGGGCCGGGAATCGGAATCACCGAGATCCCGGCGGAGATCGCCGCGCGGACCAGAGGGTAGCCTGGATCGCTGATCAACGGCGTCCCGGCGTCGCTGACGAGGGCGAGTCGCTTCCCGGAGTGCAATTGACCGAGGAGCCAACCGATCCGCTGGCGTTCGCCTCCCTGGAAGACGCTCGAGAAGAACGGTGTCTCGACTCGGTAGCGGTCGAGGATTCGCTTCGTAATGCGCGTGTCCTCGGCGAGGACCCCGTCGACCGAACGGAGGGTCCGGATTGCACGGATCGTGATGTCCTCCAGATTCCCGATCGGAAGGGCCACTAGGTAAAGCTTCCCGGTCATCGTGTCTCAGAGCTTAGTGAGGTAATCCTGACTGATCAACAGGATGTCGTCCTGTGACGTCCGGATCTGCGAAGGGACCGCGCTTCTCTCCGCGATGGCCTGGTTGTCTGCGTGGGAGTGCCTCTGTCGCTCCGAACCGGACCGAATGGCGGAAGACCGGGAGACAGAGGTATTGACGGGCGTCGATGGCAGCGGGTAGGTTGAAGAGGGAGACGGAGTACAATGACTCTCTCATGAGGGCGATTCGAGGCCCTCATGGTGGTCCCCTCAGGGGGAGGTGGGAAGCGATGAGCAGTAGCTCGACCATGATGATTCTTCTTGGCGTTGGCGCCGTTCTCGCGATCTTCTTGCTTCTACTGAGTCCGGCAGAGCAGACGGCGAACGAACCTTTGCCGGTGCAGCCGGTCATTTCGACGTCGATCGGCGTCGAACCCGTGTCGCGGGCGACTGGTGCTTTCGTAGTCAACGCTGGGCCCGATCGGACCGCCGGTGAGCGGGAGACGGTGAAACTGAGCGGCGAGGGGTACGGAGCGACTGGAACGGCGGTGGCCTACCTGTGGACGGCCGAGGGTGGGCTGGGGTTCTTCGAGAACCCGCGCAGTCCGACGTCGTCGTACACCGCTCCATCGGCGTGCGATTGCGAAGAGACGGTGCTCCTGACCCTCACTGCGACCAGCGCGAGCGGCGCGAGCGCGAGCGATTCGATGGTCCTCTCGGTCCGGGATCCGCTGAGCTGCCCAACGGAGACGTACGAAGCCGGAGGGGCCTTCGCTACGGTAATCGATCCGTGCCGAACCGTCGGCGCCGAGTCCACGTGCCCCGCACAGCCGGCGGAAGCGTGTGCCTCGCCCTGTATCACGAACGTTCCGGCGTACGAAGG
>CBFCYU010000015.1:0-17625 GCA_965602415.1 uncultured bacterium
CTCTGTCCCGGTCTCTAGGACTCTGGATCAGCCTAGTCACTCTGATGCTGCGCGGGCGGTAGGGCTCCGCTCACTCTCCTTCTTCGACGACGAAGAGCCGTCCGTCCGAACGACCGAACACCTCGGGGAAGTAGAACTCGTGTGCCGAGGTTGGCAGCACATGGTACTCGCCCGGAACCGTCGCCCGGAGGGTGTACTGGTACGTGTACGTCCCCGCGGGAAGATAGTCGGCGAACAGGGCGAGCTTCTCGTCACGCAGTTCACTTCGCGTGTACCAGCGCCACCACCACCCGTAGAACCACGGCCAACCGCCACGCTCCGACTGCCGGTACAAGCCGGGCTCGAGATCGGTCAGGCTCGTCGTCGCGAGGGTCGTGTCGACGGCCTCACATCCGGCGGGAAACGGGTCCTCGACGACGACGTAGTACAGGTCGTGCGGCGCGATGATCGTCAGCCGGACCTGAATCGTCCCCCCGACTCCGATCTCGGTCAGCTCGGGGCAGTTTTCGCCGAACGGACAGTCGCCCAAGACGTACTGCCGCTGGACGACGATCCCGCGATTCAGCGGCTCGACGTCCTCGACCGGGAGGCGGACGCTCAGATGCGCCGAGTAGTACAGGGTTCCCGGCCCGTCACCGCGAGAGATCGTCAGGCGGTTCCCGGTGTTCGGGTCGAGTCTATCGGCGGGAACCGTGAGGAGCGTCGGATCGAGGTGCGTCTCGCTCGACGCCGTCCCGGTGTACAGCCCGTCCGCGTTCAACGTGGCACCATAGGTGTAGGATCCCTCCAGCTCGCCGGTCGCCTCCATCCAATCGGTCAGGGCGATCAGCGCCCACGCCGTCTCCTGCGTCGTCTCCCAGATCCCGGCCTTTCGCGCCACCATCAGCCAGCGGACGACATTCGGCAGGAGTGGCTGTGCCGGATCGAGACGGACCAGGGCGTCGAGGATGACGGCGGTCGACCGGGTGTCGGTGTTCATTGCCCACCAGTCGTAGTCGGCCTCCTCCCAGTGGACTCCGGTCGCGCTGACGATCGCGTCGTTGTACAGGTCGGAGACGAGGGCGTCAACCCATCCGGCCGGCGACCCGAGGTCATCGAGGGTCATGGCGAGAAACGCCCGGGCGTAGTGGCTCAGCTTGGCGCGCTCGTCGAACAGGTCGGCGGCGAACTTCGCGGCCGCCTGCTCTCGTTTCGCTTCTGCGAGGACGAACAGGATCCACGCCTGTCGGTTCGCACTGACGTAGGAGGTCAGGTCTTGGGCGGGTACGAGGCTCCGTTCGAGGAAGTCGAGGCCACGATCGAGCACGTCCTCGTTCACCATGTAGCCCGCGTTCCGGGCGTGCGTCAGCGCGAACGCAACGTAGGCGGTGAGGTAGGGACTCGACTCGTCGAGGTACCACCATCCCCATCCGCCATCGCCGTTCTGTCGGACGTAGAGTTTGTCGAGCCCCTCGGCGACCAACGTGGGAAGGCGCTCCGCCAGCTCGGGGTTCTCGATCCCGAGCCGTTCGATCGCCCGGAAGGTCAAGATGTTGGGGAGGAACCGGCTGACGACCTGCTCGGTGCACTCGTACTCGAAGTGCTCGAGGTACCTGAGGCTTTCCTGCATCGCTGCGGCGAGCGACGTTTCGAGGCGCACGAGCAGCTCGCTCCGCTCAAGTTCGACGTTCGGCGGCAGTGCAACGATCTCGGTCCGGCTCCCCATGTCGCTGAGTTGACCGGCCGTTCCGACCGTCTCCGGGGCGGTGTACCGATAGACGAGGAGCGTCCCATCGGGTCCGGTCGTCAGTCGCGGTCGTGCCGCGTCGGATAGCTCTCCCGAGACAGCGCTGAACGCCAAGTCGACCGACGGCACGTCGAGCACGGTCGCCCACCACACGACGGGCACCTCGCCACCGCTCTGAACGAGGACGGACTGGGTCGCGTCCGATTCCAGTGCGAGTCCCGTGTAGCCGAGGGTCACCTCGACCGAGCGATCCTCGGTCGTTTGGTTGCTGATGTTCGCTGCCAGGCGGACGCGGTCTCCGACGACGACGAAGCGAGGCGTCACCGGCCGGATGAGAAGAGGCTTGGTGACGAGGAGGTCGCCCGTCGTCTCCCCGACCTGCGTGTCGAGGGTGACCCCGACACCGCGTGCGACCCAGGTCGTCAAGTTATCCGGAAGATCGATGGGAACCTGAGCCCACCCGTTCTCGTCGGTTGTGACGTGGGCGTTCCAGTAGGCGGTGTCTTGGAAGTCTTCGCGGAGCTCGACTCCCGCCGGGAGCTGGCTGCTCGCATCGCCATCGCGTTCGGCCGCCGCCTCTTCGAGCGCCATCCCGGGTGCGGCCATCGGCGCGATGGCGCCGGCCGTCGCATCGTCCGCGCCGTACTTGTCGAGTGGAACCTCCTCGATCTCCTCGAGCTGCTCGGCAACGAGACGGTTGATGGAGATCGTCAGCCCACTCGCCGTGCCCACCCCGAGGCCGCGGCGACCGTAGAACGCATCGACGATCGCGTCCGGGGTCCGCGGCAGGAGACTCAGGACCGCCTTGTCGACTAGATCGAACGCCAGGGACGCTCGGACCGGGAGGCCGGCGTCGTCCGTCACTCGGACGTCGTACGTTACGGCGTCGCCCGGCTGCGGCAGCAGATCGGACGGCGTCAGGCTGATGTGGAGGATCTTTGGCGCGCGAGAGACGGCGAGCTCGACGTACCCGACCTTCGTCTCCGCGACCGGCGGGGACCCGCCGAGCGCGGAGAGCGCCGCTTCGCGTCCCCTGACGAGGACGACGCTGACGTAGATGTTCGGAATGTGGTCCTCGGAGATCGGAAGGCGGAAGACCGAGCTGTTCGACTCGAGCCGGACCACCTCGCGCGACAGGATCCCGCCGCGCTCAACGGTGATGAGTGCCCACTGCTCCCCCGGATACGGGCTTGGGATGAGGATCTCGGCCGTCTCGCCGACCCCATACTCGACCTTGTCGCTGATCAGGCTGATCCGATCGTCGTTGCTCCGGCGCCACGACACGGTTTCCGCTCCGCTGACCCAGACGAACAGGCTCGATCGGACCGTCCGTTCGGACGCGTCCATTCCCAAGACGACGACCTTGTACGTCCCTCCGACCGGTGGGACGAACGAGAACTGCGTGTCGCCTTGCCCGTCGGTTGCGATGGGACCGACGGCGACTTCGGTGTCGATCGTCGTCCACGTCCATCGCCCACCGCCGGTCTCGTCCTCTTCGAAGACGTTGGACCACTCACGTCGATAGACGGTGTAGGTCAGCGGCCGATCGGCAATCCGCCCGCCGAGCCAATCGACGGTGATCACCTCGACTTCGACCGGATCGCCGGCACGGCCGATCGATCGGGGGGTCGCGAGGCCGACGTAGAAGTCTCCGGCGTGAACGACGAACGTCTCTCGGCCGGAGAGGGTTTGCCCGTCGTTCCCGGTCGCGGCCGCCTCGAACGTCAGCGTCCGGCTCCCCGGCCATGCTGCGGAATCCTCGAGGTGCAGGGCCCCGACTTCGTTTGGCAGCTCGACGAAGAGCATCCCGTTTCCGTCCGAGCGACCGCCGTTCTCGAGGATCGGCGTCGGCGATTCGGCGACGCGCCACCAACAAGACCAACAGACCCACGGGTCGTCGTCGTCGGTGAACGTGTAGCGTCCGAGCTGAGGTGGCGAGAACCGATAGCTCGCCGAGAAGACGCGCCATTCGATCGGGACATCGGCGACCGGACCGCCGAAGAAGTACTCGACCCCGATTGCCACGTCGACGGCCTCACCGAACGCGACTTCGTCGCGCTCCGGGGTGACCGTGACCTCGAACTCCGGGGGACGGTAGGCGGCGACGTTGAACGTGTCGCCGAAGTACTGGTTGCTGAAGGAGACCTCGATCCGATAGGTGCCGAGGGGGGCGGCCTCGTCGAGATCAAGATCCCCGGAGAACGTCCCAAAGCCGTCGACCGGCAAGGTCGTCTCGTAGATCAGGTTCCAGGCAGCGTCCCGGATGACGACATCGACAGACGCGTTCGGCGGGAGCGAGTAGCTTGCGTCGTCCTCGGCGCGGAGGATCCCCTTGAAGTGGACCGACTGATCGGGCCGATAGATCGGGCGATCGGTGTCGAGGAACAGCCTCCACGGTCCGTGACCGCTCGAGGAGAACCCGAACTCCCAGATCGAGATCCCGTCGTCCCATTGCGAGCTACCCATCGAGAACGGGACGTTGCTCGCGAGAGTCAGCCCGCGCCAATCGTCGCCGGCGCTCCCGGAGAACGTGGCGAGTCCATCGCGATCGGTGATCGAGACGTCGACCGATTCCCCATCCAAGTTGTAGGCGCGGAGGATAAGCCCGGGGATGGGAGACCCCGTGTTCAGATCGGTCGCCCAGACGAGCGTCTCGTCTTCGGCCGTCTTGAGCGTCAGGTTCACCGGGCTGGCGACGAGGATGTGCCGGTGCTGCCACCGGTTCCACTCGACACCCGGGGCGCTCAACTCGACGATGTAGATCCCCGGTTCGATCGGTCCCCCGTCCGGGAGGAGATCGACCGGTGTGTACTCGACCTCGTCCAACGGGGACGAGACGTCGACCGACCAGCGGCGGATCCGACCCTGGTCAGGCGGCGAGTAGTCGTACCAGTTGTCGAGCGCCTCGAAGTACTCGTCGATGGAGACCTTCGTCAGAGTCAGGGTGATCGAGTCGAGGTTCCGGTGTGCAACGAACAACCGTGCTGGCTCGTACGTGCTGAATGTGCCAACCCAGCCGGGAACGTGGAGCCAGGTCGCTGGGTCGAGCGGGCCGGTGCGGAAGTGGACGGTCAATGGCTGGCCGGTCACGTTTCCGTACGGGTCGGCGATGTCGGGGCCAATCCGAATCGTGTAGTCCCGGCTCGGTCCCGCCCCGAATCGGAAGACGTACGTGTTGTCCCAGCTGCGGAAGTGGCCGTACAGGTCATCAGGGTCGGGGGTCGGCTCGACGGTCAGGTTCTCCAGCACGGAATCCGGATCGACCGGGGCGTTGAAGTGGATGAGGAATGCGGTGTACGGATAGACGCCGGTTTCCCCGTCTTCGGGGCTCGTCCCGAGGATCCGGGGAAGTGGGACGGTGCGGAACCGCCAATCGACGGCCTCCTCCATCCCGAGGCCGCCGTCGGCTCCGGTCACACCGACGTCGACGGAGACGACGTAGCCCCGATCGAACGCGAGCGGTTCGGAGGGGGTGAAGACGATGGCGTTCCCGTCGGTCGTCAGGTCGCCGGCGACGTCGTCGGCAAACAACTCACCAAGGAGGCCGCTCGTCCGCACTCGGAATCGTTCAAGCGCGCTGTTGAGCGAGACCGGCATGTTGAACGTCACGCGAATCTCCGTGTCGATCCGAACGAGGTCCGCTCCGGAAGTCGGGGAAGTCCAGACGATCTTCGGTCGCTCGGTCGTGAAGTGCCACGAGACATCCTCGGGCACGATCCCCCCCGTCGTGTCCATCAGCCCGGCGGGGACGGTCGCCGTGTAGGCCGTGCCTCCTCGAAGCGGCACGCTCGGCGTGAACATGTAGACCGAGGTGTTCAGCCACTCTCCCGTTCCGGCGATCGCCGGGGCGACGAGGAGAGGGACGGGCAGGCCCGCGTAGCTCGGATCGGAGAGGGCCATCAGCGGGACGACCGGTCGGTTGAACATGACGAAGATCGTGCTGTCGACGGCGACGCTTGCCGATCCGTCGACCGGAAGGGCTTGCGTCACCGCGAGGTAGCCGATCGTTCGGAAGCGGAACGTGAATGGCTCGGCCAACGGCTCGCCGTCCTGGCTCGCCGCGATGACGGAGATCGCAACTCGATACTCTGTATCACGCTCCCACTCCGCCGCGGCGAAGTACCGGACCGTCTGATCGTTGGGCCACTCGAACCGACCCTCAGCGTGAGGAGAGACTGAGAACGCCGCTTCGACGGCGGCGCGGTCCATCGCCCGATCGAACACAAATACGATCGGCGAGTCGACGGCGAGTTCCTCGCCCGGCTCCGGTGACCGCTGGACGATCGCCGGACCGTTGGCGAATCCGGTCACCGGCGAGAATCCAAGAAGAAGAGACAGACTGATTGCCAAGCCAACTAGGACTGCCACGCGTCTCGAAGGTGCACTCATGTTCGCCCCCTGCGAAGCTGTTGCTCGATCGTCTATGCCACTGATAACCAGTCGTCGACGCTTTGACAAGTTCTCGCACGAATGAACACCCGGCCGCGGAACAGGTTTCACGTCGCATGGCCGCCCCTTCTTCTTCTCTTCCAGCGTGTGACCTCTGCGTGTTCACGACGCGGGGACTGCACTTCGCGTCGAACGGCTCCAGGGATTCGATGGGCCACCCTACCAGGAAGGAGAGTGGTCCATCCGGGCTTCTCCCGCGATCGGCTGCAACGATGGCTCCGCCGGGTTGGCTTCGAGGAGGATCACTACTGGGGAGATGCCGACGACGTGGCGGCTGGGCTTCCTTCGGGTCATACCGTTCCTGGTACGGGGTAGCCGGAAGCCCCTTCTGCGCGGCTGGTAGCGGGGAGCGTGCGGCAAACTGCAATGGATCGTGATAGAGCCCGCCTCCGCAAGATCGCCACCGCGTCTTCACAAATCCGACACAAAGCGTCGCTACGGTTGTAGAACAATCGCGAGCTCCAAATCTCGCACCCCCGATACCAGCCCTCCGGGGAGAGGGACCCAAGCGGTCCCTCTCCCTTGGCCTCTTCTTGGGGACCTCTACGCACGATCTTCGGGTGGGCGTGCGCCCCGACAGCTCGGTCAAATCCTCCGGACGACACGATCTGATCTGGTACAATCTCATTTCACGGAGAAAGAGAGGGGAAGATGGTCCGAGTCAGATTCGCTCCAAGCCCGACGGGGTATCTCCACGTCGGCGGAGCACGCACGGCCCTGTTCAATTGGCTGTATGCTCGACACACTGGAGGTGCCTTCGTTCTTCGGATCGAGGACACGGATAGGGAGCGCTCCACCGACGCGTCGATCGAGCAGATCTTCGAGTCCCTCCGATGGCTCGGTCTCGACTGGGACGAGTACTACCGTCAGACCGATCGAACCGGGGTACACCTGGAGGTGGCCGAGGGGCTGATCGAAAAGGGGCTGGCCTACGAGCACGAGGGCGCGTGGTGGTTCCGGGTTCCACTGGAGGGTCAGACCGTCGTCCACGATGACCTACTCGGCGACGTCGCCTACCCGAACGATCAGCTGAAGGATTTTGTCATCCGCCGATCCGATGGGAGCTTCCTCTACAACTTCGTCGTCGTCGTCGATGATGCTGACATGGGGATCACGCACGTCATCCGCGGCGACGAGCACCTGAACAACGCGCCGAAACAGATCCTCCTCTATCGAGCGCTGGAGAGGCCGGCGCCTCGATTCCTGCACGTGCCGCTGATCTTGGGGGCGGATCGGTCCCGCCTGTCCAAGCGTCACGGAGACACGTCGGTGTTGGAGTACCGGGATCGTGGGCTTCTCCCGGAAGCTCTGATCAACTTCATCGTTCGCCTGGGGTGGTCTCACGGGGACCGAGAGGTCTTCACGCGCGATGAACTGGTCGAGCTGTTCACCCTCGAGGGGATCAACAAATCGGCCGCCGTGTTCGAGGACACGAAACTGCGCTGGCTGAACCAGCAGCACTTGAAGCAGGCGGACCTCGATCGTCTGGTCGATCTCGTCGAGCCGTTCGCCCTCGCGCGCGGCGCCGTTACCCCAGAGATGTGGACGGGATACGATCGGGGGCGATTGCGAATCGGCGTCGATCTGCTGCGCGATCGATCCCACACGCTTGAGGACCTCGGGTGGGCGATGGAGATGCTCTTCGAGGTTCCCCTCGCGGCGCAGGACCAAATCGAGATCACCGACGCGCAGGCGGTGCTGGTGATGGCGGTCGCCGAGGCACTGGCCGGGCTCAGTCCGTTCAGCCCGGACCAGATCGAGGAGACCGTTCGAGCGACCCTGGCCGAGCGAGGCGCGAAGCTGAAGGAGGTGGCGCTTCCCTGCCGGATCGCGGTGACCGGACGGAAGGCCGGCCCGAGTCTGTTCGAAATCCTCAGTCCGATCGGTGCGAGCCTCGTCGTCGATCGACTGCGAACGTTCGCCGAGCGAGAAGTTCATTGATGCGTGGCTGCGTTGTGCTCGTAGCTCTTTTGGTCCTGGTCGCTGCGACAGCGGTTGGCTACGAGGCCAACCTGGCGTACGCGGAGGGGATCATTGCGCTGACCGGTGCCTGCTTCATTCGTGGGATCAAGCTAGAGACGGAGCCCCTTGAGGAGAGCGAGTGGCCCGAGGCCGAAGGAGAGGCCCTCTACGGTGAGATTCGACTCGCGGAGGACCGGCACGCGGTGATGATCGATCGTACCGGAGATTGGGTTGGGCTGTACGTCGACGCGGACCGGTCCGGCGTGCTCGCGCCGTTCGAATGGGAGCGGATGTTGTCCGGAGGGAGCTTGCTCGCGAGTATCTCGCTGGAGATCGGGTTCGACGACGGCACGACCGCCCCGTACCGATTGTTCGTGATGTGGAGCCCGTTCACGCCGACGGTCCTGACCTACTGCCGCGATACGTATCGCGAGGGGAAGATCGATCTTGACGGCCGGACGTTCGACCTGGTCATCATCGATGAAGACACCGACGGCCGGTACGATCTGCTCGAAGCGGGAGCCCTCCTGATCGACACCGACGAGGACGGCGAGCTCCTCGCATCGAGCGATTCGCACGAGCGATTCCGACTCGACGAGCCGTTCAACCTTAGTGGAATCGTCTATCGAGTCGTCTCAGTGACGCCGGGCGGAGGCCGGATTCGAGTGGAAGAGTCCGACGAGGACGTCCCGCTGAAGCCGGCCCTGCTCGTCGGGTTCCCCGCCCCGGAATTCGAGGCGGTCGACTCGGCCGGCGAGCCTGTCTCCATCGAGGGCCTGCGGGGGAGCATCGTCGTCATCGACTTCTGGGCCGGTTGGTGTGGTCCGTGCATCGCCGAGCTTTCGACGTTCGAGGCAATCGCCGCGGAATTCGCCGACGCCAGCGTCATCGTCCTCGGAATCAACCTCGATCGGAGCTTCGGGGAGTTCGAAGAGGCCGTAGCCGAGCACGCGATCGGCTACCTCCAGGTCTACGATGGAGCGGACGGGCCGGTCAACGCGCTCTATCGGATCGAGGGGATCCCGATGACCTACATCATCGATCGAGACGGGATCATCCGCGGCCGCGGCCTGCGCGGCCAGCAGCTGTGGGACGCCGTCGAAGCCCTCGTTACCGCGGGAGCCGGGGAGGACGATTCGGGTGAGCCTGAAGATCCATAGGGCACTCACTCTTGCTTGCCTGATGGCGTCCGTGGCGGCCGTCGTCAGTGCTGTCGGTCAGGAGCCGATCCTCACCTTCTCTCTCGACGAAACGCAGATTACGATTCCACAGGGTGGTGAAGCCATAGCGATCCTTCGCGTCGAGAACGCCTCGGTCTACCAGGGCGACGACATCGAGCCGATCCTCGACATCGAAGAAATCACGCTCCGGGCGGAGCCAGAGGAGATCGAGGTACTGCAGCCGTTTGATGTTGCGACAGTTGCGCTCCGTCTGTCTGCGACCGAAGAGATCCCACTGGGAAGCTCCTCGCACGTGCTCGGAATCCTCTACAGTTACTGCATCGGTGAGCTGTGCTTCCAGTTTTCCGAGGAGATCCCGTTCACCCTCACGGTCGAGCCGCCGTCGGCGGTCCCGATCGAGCTTCCGGTTGTCCTTCCGGTCGAGTCGACCTCTCCGTTGAGGGTCCGCCTCGGAGCTTTGGGGCTCGGGATCCTCCTCCTCGCGGCGGCGATGGCGATCCGGCGCGCGTTCTCCGCGAGTTGGCCGCTGTACGTGGTGTTGATCCTGTTCGCGCTGGGTGGACTGGCCTACGGTGTCGTGCTGAATCAGCACGAGCAGGCGCAGGGGATCGGTGCCGTCCTGTGCACGTCCTGCGTCGGAATCGAAGAGGCGCAGCACGGCGAGCCGGAATTGACACCGACGGGAATCGCGATGATCGAGGGGATCGAACGGGAGATCGAGTTGCTCGTCTTCTACGCGGAGTGGTGCCATGCGTGCCCGTTCGCCGAGGCGATGGTCGAGGAGGTCGCGGCGCACAATCGGCGAATTACCTTCCGGTTCATCGACGTCGCAGAGGAACCAGAGATGGCCGAGCACAGCGGGATCACCCGATCCGGACGGACGGTCGTGCCGGCGATCCTGCGTGTTGACACCGGGGAGATCGTCTTCGGCGCCGAGGACCTTGAAGCGCGGCTGATCGATCTCCTGGAGGGGGAATCGTGAACCTCGGAAACCGAAGACGGATCGCGCAGGCGAGCGGTCTACTGCTCGGGCTTCTCGGGTTCACCGGGATCGGGATGACTCACTTGATCTTCCCCGGCCTCCACTGCTACGCCTGCCCGTTGGCGGTGACGGTCTGCCCGATCGGGCTGGTTCAGAATCTGATCATCTTCGGCACGATCCCGTTCTTCTGGATTGGGGCGATCGTCGCGTACGGACTGATCGCCGGACGCGGCTTCTGCGGCTGGTTCTGCCCGTTCGGGACGCTCAACGATCTGCTGGCTTTCCGGAAGGTGAAGGTCAGGAATTCGTTCTCCTACTCGAAGTACGTCGTACTGATCGGAACGCTGATCGCCGCCTGGTACTTCGCCGACACGATGTTCTGCAAGTTCTGTCCGGTGGCGTCGATCGAGGCGTCGATTCCCTACCTATTCCTCGGTGTGGCGAAGGTGAACCAACCGTTCCTGATCCACGTGGGGACCCTGGCCGGGACACTGGTCGGGATGATCCTCATCGCTCGGTTCTGGTGCCGCTACCTCTGCCCGATGGGAGCGATCCTGTCGTTGTTTAACCGCGTGAGCTTCCTCCATCTGCAACTGAAGCCGAACCAGTGCAGCGGCTGCGGTACATGCTCGGAGTCCTGTCCGATGGGGCTCGACCCGCATCTCGAGCACGACAACCACAACTGCATCAAGTGCGGGGAGTGCGTCGGGGCGTGTGAACTCGGAGCGCTCTCACTCCGATACGGCCGTCAGGGAAAGGCAGAGGAAGGAAGGCGGGGATGATTCGCTACGCGCTGCTCGGGCTGGTCCAAGGCCTGACCGAGTTCCTCCCCGTGTCGAGTTCCGGTCACTTGGTCATCGGAGGGCACCTCCTCGCCTTCGATCCGCCGGGCGTCCTCCTCGAGGCGTTCCTCCATCTGGGAACACTCGGTGCGGTCCTGTGGGCCTTTCGTACGGACATCGGCGAACTCGCGTTGGCGTTTACGCGGCGGGGGACGATCGAGCGTCGCAAGGAGATCGGGTTGATCATCGCCGGGACGATTCCGATTGTCGTTGCAGGGCTTCTCTTCCGGTCCGTCGCGGACACCGTCTTCTCCTCGCTCACGGTCGTTGGAGGAGGGTTGCTCTTTACCGCGATTGCGCTCGCGGTGGCCGAGCGGCTGCGTGCACGAGCCTTTCGTGGGAAGCTTCAGTTTGCCGACTCGCTCGTCGTGGGGATTGCGCAGGCGCTCGCACTGATGCCCGGCATCTCGAGGAGCGGGGTGACGATCGCGGCCGGCGTGTCGCGCAGGATCGAACCGACGCGGGCGGCACGGTTCTCGTTTCTCCTGTCGATTCCGGCGCTCCTCGGCGCCGCGCTGATTAACCTGTGGGACGTCGCGACGCACGGAGGATGGGGCGGAGACTGGGGCGGAATCGTCGTCGGGACAGCCGTTGCGTTCGCCGTCGGGATCCTGGGAATTCACGCGTTGCTGGCGATCGTACGGCGTTCCCGACTCTGGATCTTCTCGATCTACTGCGCTTGCGTCGGATTGAGCGCGTTGATCTTCAGCCTGGTCTAGGGTCCGGTTGAGGCCCCGTTTCCCGTCACCGTGACGAGGACGATGAGCGTCGCGACGAGGGCCAGGACCGCCAGGAAGGCGACGACGGACGAGCCGGAACGATCCTCAGCCTGAGTCCCTTGCGCAGCCGACGGGACCTCGATGTCAGGCGGCGTTAGCGATGAGTTGCGCTCGACGATGACGAATCGATCAATAATGTACGCGCCGTGGACGCCTACGTCGAGCGTGGTCCGGATCCCGTACGGACTAGAAGAGTCCGCGTTGTACGGATCGATGATCGAGTAGATCTCGCCGGTCTTCCCGGTGAGGATGACCCAGTGACAGTCCTCAGTCTGGCTGTTGTCGCCACGGCAGAAAGCTTCCCAATGGACCCCGGCGATGACCGGGCGTCCCTGGCGGAGCGCGTGGTCGATGACGACTGACGCAACAGGATTGAGGCCGACATCGCTCCGATTGACGTGAAACGCCAGCTCGACGCCCCCGGGCAAGCGCCCCCAATCGAGGCAGCAATTGCCGATCGGATCCTGGGCACAGCACCCGTACCCCGCATTCCCGCGGAGCCAATCGTTGAGGATTCCAGGATCCATTCCACTTCGCGCGCGCCTGGTGCAGGAATCGGACGCCGCGACGGACACCTCGACCTCGTAGTAGGCGAGAACGGAGGCGAACGCCGTCGTCAAACATCCGGTGGTGCAGATCTGGTCCGGGCAGCCGTCGGTCCCGAGCGGGCAATCCCCCCACGCGCCCGGTCCATCGGTGAATGCCTGGTTGAACGCCGGGACGGCCCGCGGCAGCTCGATCGCCTGTCCAACCGCAGGACCCGTCAGGAAAGCAATGAGGAGTCCACCAATCAGCAGCTGAGGCAACGACCGACTCACAGGAGTACCTCCCGGAGCAACGGCGCGTCGGGGATCTCGATGTCGGGGATGACGTCCTCCGTCGGTCTTGTCCCGTTCCTCCTGACCCACGCTGTATGCATCCCGGTGCGGTATGCTCCGACGATGTCCATCTCGTGATTGTCGCCGACGAACAGCGTCGCCGACGCGCGGACATCGAGCCGATCGAGAAGCATCTCGAAGATCCGAGGATCGGGCTTGTAGATCCCGACATCCCCGGCGACGACAATCGCGTCGAAGACGTCGCCGAATCCGAGGTGACGGATCTTCTCCCACTGGATATCGGATGGGCCGTTGGTCAGCAGTCCGAGGGCGTATCGGTCCTTCAGATCGTTGAGAAGCCTCTCCACACCGTCGAACGGACGGATCCCTGATTCGGCGCGGACCACGCCGTAGGCGTCAGAGAGATGAACGGCGCAGGTCGAGTCGTCCGATCCGCCCTCGGCGAGAAGCCTCTCGAGGATGTGTGCGCGAATCCGCTCGGTGGACTCGAAGGCCCCTTGGACCTCGTCCCACATCCTCCAGTACTGCGCTGCCGCGGCCGACAGGTCGCCGAGTGCATCGGGCGACATCTGCGCTCGTCGGAGGGCTTCACCGAGCACCTCTGCGACGGAGAGCGTGTAGGTGCAGAGCGTGTTATCGAGGTCAAAGACAACGGCCTCGAGATGGGCGAGCGATTTCGTTTGAATGGTGATTCCCCCTCTACTATCCTTGTCGGATACGGCGTGCGTCAAACCGCGTTGTGATCTTAGCTATGGGAATCGGAGGGTGCAAGGACCATGCGGATCATTGGGGGGAGCCATCGGGGGAGGCAGCTCGTCGAGTGGGAGGAGAGCGGGATCCGACCGATGCGCGATTTCGTTCGCGGCGCGCTGTTCAACATCCTCACCCACATCGTCCCGGGCGCGGCCTTCCTCGACCTGTATGCCGGCACGGGGAGCGTCGGACTGGAGGCGCTCTCCCGGGGGGCGCGCTCGTGCACCTTCGTCGACGTCTCCCGGGAGGCGTGCGCGATCGTCCGTCGGAACCTCGATACACTCGGTCTTCTCTCGGTCGGAGAGGTACTCGAGGGAGATTGTCTGCGCATGATCGATGAATTGAGGCGGCGCGGTCGCCGTTTCGACGTGATCTTCGTCGGCCCGCCGTACTACCGCGAGTTCGTCCCGACGATGCTCGATGCCCTCGGTGACGGTGGCTTGCTTGCCGAGGATCCGGTGGTCGTCGGGGAGATCCATCAGACCGAACGAGGCGGGAAGACATACGGGGTATTGCATCTCGTCGACGCGAGACGGTACGGTGACAATCGGCTTCTGTTCTATCGAACGGACGGAGAGCCGGCCGATGCGGATTGACAGAAACGAAGGAGGGGATCATGGGAGAACGGGTCATTCTGGTCACCAATGACGACGGGGTGAATGCCCCGGGCCTTCTCGCGCTGCAGCGTGCGCTGGCGGAGATCGGAAGGGTGGAGGTCTTCGCTCCGGAACGGAACTGGTCTGCGGCGAGCCGAACGCGGACGTTTCACAAGCCGCTTCGTGTCGACGAGGTGCGTCTGCTGGACGGGAGTACCGGGCACGTCACGAACGGCACGCCGTCCGACTGCGTCTCTATCGCCCTCCTCGGGCTCCTCGACGAAACGCCGGACCTGATCGTCTCTGGGATCAACGACGGTCTGAATCTCGGACGCGATGTCTCGTACTCCGGCACGGTCGCCGCCGCGATGGAGGGGGTTCGCGCCGGCGTGCCGGCGATCGCCGTCTCGTATGACACGGTGCGCGATCGGACCGAGACGCCCGACTACTCTGCCGCGGCTGCGTTCTCCGCCCGTCTGGCGGCGTTCTATCTGGGCGAAGGCGAGTTCCCGAAGGGCAATGTCCTAAACGTCAACGTGCCGTACCTCCCGTCGGAGCGCGCACTGAAAGTGAAGATCACCCGCCTCGGGGGCGAGGCGTACTCCAACTACCTGGTCACCGGGAAGGACCCGCAGGGGCGCAACTACTACTGGATCTCGGGAGATCCGTTGACGGAGGTGCCGCCGGAGGAGACCGAGACCGACCTCGCGGCGATCGCCGCGGGGCTTGTTTCGATCACACCAATCCACCTCGACATGACCGAGCACTCCCTCCTCGAGGGGCTCCGCCATCTGGAATCGCGGTTCCATGGGGCGGTTGGCTAGGCCTTCCAGATCGTCCAGGCGCCGACGAGGATGAACAGGCCCCCAGCGACGTAGTGGATGATCCGTGTCGCCGACGCGGGGACCAGTCGCGGGAGATTGCAGCCGAGCAGGACCGCGAGGAGTGCCGATACGAGAAGCGCGCACCCGGCTCCGATGAACACCCCCACGGGGGATTTCGTCTGGCTCGCCAGGGCGACGACGGCGAGCTGCGTCTTATCGCCGAGTTCGGCCAAGAAGATGATGCCAAACGTCGACAGCGCGGTCTGAAGCATCCGATCCTCCTCCTTTGTCCGTGAAGCGGATTGTAGGTGTCGGTATGCCGTGGGGCAACGGTTCTTGCTCGGACGCGAGCGGCTCACTACACTCGGATCAACGGAGACGCCCATGTTCCGAAAGACGCGATACCAGTACTACACCAACGTCAACTACCTCACGTGCGAGCGCTGCCTGGCATGGCACGGCGTCATCCGGAAGGATCCGGGCAAGTTCCCCGATTACCCGGACGATTGCGAGCGATCGATCGCTCCAATTCCGTCACGAGAGAGGAAGGCGTATCGCGAAAAGCGGGGTCGGATGCGGGCTGCCGCTCAGGCTGAGCTGGCGCGACGGAAGCTGTTCGAAGCGGGGCTGGAGATCCTCTCCGAGAACTCCGAACAGGCGATCGCGCTTTTCCGCCGGGCGGCGCGGATCGATCTCTACGTCCCGGACCTCGAGCGCCTTGCCGAACGGCACCGCCTGCTGCTCGATCGGGATCCTGGCTTGCGGGAGGGGCTGCGAGCGCTGTTCGTGAAGGCCTTCTCGGACAAGTTCGGTTGGCGTCGGTACGAGCGCCTCCCCGAAGTCATGCGACTCCGGCGGGAGGAGGACGGAATCGAGCGGATCACCGTGCTGTTCCGATGAACGCGCCATCGCTTCCGATCCCGGAGCGCGGGCTGATCCTTCTCATCGCGATCGCGCTGTTGGCGAGTGGTGTCGTCCTCTACGTCTCGCGGGAACGTCTGCCGCCGGCGCTGCGCAGCGAGCCGATTGTCCTGGAGAACGTCCTGGTCCTTCTTCCGACGTTCCACGACGCGCGGAAGGTCGATCTCAACACCGCGTCGATTGCGGAACTCGTTCGCCTGCCGGGGATCGGGGAAGTACTGGCCGGTCGAATCATCTCCTACCGCGAGGCGCACGGCCGGTTCACATCGATCGACGGATTGACCGCTGTCAGCGGGATCGGGCCGAAGGTCCTCGAAGAGATTCGCGATCAGGTGACGATCGACGCGGAAGAGGATCGGGCCTCCGGCGGTCAGTAGAAGACAGTCCGTGTCCGGTGTCGCTTGGTGCTCTTGTAGTTGGCTTGCTGTCCACGGTGCCAGAGGATTTGATCGAGTCGACGCGAGGAGACGGGCTGACTGCTTCGGGCCAGGGTCCCGCCGATCAGCTCGACGCAATGCACGGCGCAGGCGCGGATCTCGATCTCCTCGTCTGATCCGGCGCGGATCAGCTCCTCCCGCTCGATCGCCGCGGCCAGCGAGTCGGAGTAGTCCAGCAGTCCATCGACTCGCAGGACGTGCGGGACGAGGTTGTCGGCGAAGATCGTCAATCGATCGAGGTCGTCGAAGCGCCCCGGACCCTCGCCGTCGAAGGCGAGCGCGAGGTCGGAAGCGAGGAGTTGGGCGCGCTTGTGGAGGGGGACATGGAGGCCGCGATACGCCGGCACGTCGCGGAAGAACGGCTGGACGGAGAGAATCTCGATCAGCCTGGAGGCCGCTCGGTCTGAGGACTCGATCAGCCCCTCGAATCGGCCGTCGTATCGTCTCGCGATGTGGGCTCCGAGGTCGTTCAAAGCGCGGGCGAAGAGCGCCATCAGCTCGCGAATCGGGAAGGTCTTCATGTCCTGCCCGAAGATCTGCGCGCAGTCCCGGGGTGTCACGGCGCGAAGCTCCGCGGCCGAGATCGGGCCGTCGGCGCGGAACCGATCGGTCAGGCCGGAGGCGATCGTGTAGTACCCCGACATGCCCGGCCGCTTGGTCAGGTATGGGAAGTAGCCGGAGCCGAAGTTGATGGCATCGAGGGTCACGAAGTAGGCGACGGTCTCCGCCTCATCACCGACGAAGTGCCGATCGGCGTCGAGCGGAGGGAGATCAAGCTCGTCAGTTAGGAGTCCCGCCGCGTACGCCGCGATCCGGTCAGTGCGGATCTGGACGTGCTCCGCCCGATCGGCGACCGAATGGCAAGCGTCTCGGATTCGGTCGAACACATCGGGTGCTCTAGTCTCGTCTTCTCTCATCGCCAAGTTCCGCCTCGTACAGGATCAGCGTAGGATGATAGCGAAAGAGGGCAGGGTCATCCCGTGAAGGAGGGAACATGAAACGAACCGCCAAGGCGTGGATCGTCGCACTTCTGCTGATGATCGGGGTCGTCTGGGTATCGATCGGGGACTCCGAACCGGCCATTCCGTCCCTGATCACCGGGGTCGACGAGCTGATCGGGTACCCGCAGCTGGTCCCGCCGAGCGAGTCATCGGAGCTGTACGTTGTCGTTCTGCCAGGAACGGACCGGGCGGTCCTCCTCCGGCCGATCACTGCGGAGGAGTTCGGGTCGTATCAGGTGCAAGCAATCGCGGCGGAGATGATCGCCCGCCATCTGCTTGCCGCCGCGTTCGTCGTCCCGGTGGTCCGGGAGCAGGATGTGGTTGCCTTTCCGG
>CBFCYU010000016.1:0-17379 GCA_965602415.1 uncultured bacterium
GCGACGCACCGTCAGGGTATCCTTCGGGCTCCGCCCGGTCGACTCCGGTGGCGTCCACATCGCCAGTGCCCCCGTGGCGCTCGGCATGGCTTCGCGTCGATCGATCACCGCGCGGATCAGTTCCTCGCGTCCCGGATTCATGACGGCGCTCCGCCGTCCCAGCAACGCGTCCAGACGTTGGTTGAATGCCATCGCATCTCACCCTATTGGCGACGGCCGGCAGCCCAGCCCGGCCCGCCGCAGTTGCCGGATGATATCAAACGGATCACTCATACAAAAGGAGGATTCCTGACACGTCGTGGATGTAGATCGAGGTGCAACTGTGATTCAAGTCCAAGGCCCGGAAGACGGGAGGCCTCCGCTCTACGGGTTCCGTACCGAAGCCATCACCCGGGTCAAGCATCCAACCACGACCAGATCAATACTGTCCCATCGGACGGGGATGGTGCACCCTGACCGACGGGCGCGAAACCGAACTCCTCGCCGACCGGCTCCTGAAGGGCTGCCCCGACACGCCCCGGCCCCGCTGACCCAGTTCCCGGTACGGTGAAGATCGTAATCAGGTCTTCAATCCGAACAACCGAACCGCGTTTTGGGTCGTCTGTCGCGAGATGTCCTCGACGCTGATTTCCTTGAGTACCGCGATGTCCTCGGCGACGTGCACGACGTACGACGGTTCGTTTCTTCGCCCCCGGTACGGGACTGGCGTCAGGTACGGGCAATCGGTCTCGATCAGCAGCCGCTCGGCCGGGACGCCCTTGACGGCCTCGCGGAGGGCGTCGTTCTTGGCGAAGGTCACCGGTCCTCCAATCCCGAGGTGGAGGCCGAGGTCAAGGAATTCCCGGGCGAGATCCGAATCACCGAGGAACGAGTGAACCACGCCCCGGTGCTCGTCGCCGGCCTCGCGGAGGATCGCGAGAAGGTCGTCGGTCGATTCCCGGTTGTGCAGGCACACCGGCAGGTCGACCCGTCGCGCCAGATCAAGTTGCTGCCGGAAGATCCTTCGCTGCACGTCCCGCGGGGACAGATCTCGATAGTAGTCGAGGCCGATCTCCCCGATAGCGACCACGACATCGCGCTTCGCCAATTGCTGGAACTCTTCCAGCGTGCTTGCGTCGATGCGTTTCGCCCCGTGAGGATGCGCGCCGACGGTCGCCCAGATCCGACGATGCCGCTCGGCCAAGTGCACCGCCTCCCGGCTTGAACGAAGATCGGATCCAATCGTGATGACCCCAATCTTCTCGGCGAATGCACGCGCGATCACGGCGGCCCGGTCTTTCCCGAACGCCCGATCGTCGAGATGGGCGTGGCTGTCGATCAGCCTCACCGTTCGACCTCTCGCAGTACCTCGGGAATCAGATCGAGCACGTCCGACGGGGTGAGCGAGCGAGGCGCACGGTCGCGTGCGTAGACCTCCGCAGCCAGACCGTGCACGTAGGCTCCGGCGAGGGCCGCATCGGCGAGCGATGCCCCGCCGGCAGCGAACCCAGCGATCAAGCCGGTGAGCACGTCGCCACTTCCTCCGCTGGCGAGGCCGTCGTTCCCGGTCGGATTGAGGTAGACGTCCCCATCCGGGAGTCCGATCGCGGTTGGCCGCCCCTTGAGGACAAGAACGATCCCATGTTCAACGGCGAAAGAGCCGGCGCGATCACGGCACGCGGCGGCGATTTCATCGGGCGACTCGCCGATCAGCGCCCCGAGTTCACCCGGATGAGGCGTGAGGATCGCGCGCCCGGCCAGTCGGGCCAGCACGTTTCCGTCAAGCGCATGGAGTCCGTCGGCGTCGATGATGATCGATCCCGAAAACCGCTCGACAATCGCCCGCGCCGCATCCAGCGCAGCCGGAACGCGCGACAGCCCCGGCCCGACGGCCAAGACGTCAGCCCGCTCCATCGCTTCCTGGAGACGTGCATCCTCGACGTTTCCGAGGTGTCCGTCCTCATCGGGGAGCGGGATCGTGATCACCTCGGGGAGCGACGTCTCGAGGATCGAATCGAGCGAGGCCGGTCCGGCGAGGTGAACCAGGCCGGCTCCGGCACGTAGGGCGGCGCGGCAGCAGAGGATCGCCGCTCCGGTCATCCCGATCGACCCCGCAACGACCAGGACGCGGCCAAACGTCCCCTTGTGCCCGTCCGGCCGGCGAACCGGCAGACGATTACGGATCCCGGTCCGCTCGCAGACCCGGGCCCACGGTTCGGCCGTCCGCAGCACGGAGTCGGGATAAGAGACATCGACGACGGCCGTGTTCCCGCAGTACCCCGCCGCCGGATAGAGGAGGTGCGCCGGCTTGAGGAACCCCATCGCCAGCGTGACGTCGGCGCGGACCGCCTCTCCGAGCATCTCACCGCGATCCGACGCCAATCCGCTCGGTAGGTCGAGGCTGACCGTTTTCGCGCCGCCGGCGTTCAACTGCTCGACGATGCGAAGGGCGCCCCCGCCCAACGGGCGGCTCATACCGCACCCGAACAGCCCGTCGACGACGCAGTCGGCATGATCGAGCGCCTCGGCCGGTTCGTCATCGGACGCAGGGCGAACCGGTGCGGCGCCGGCGGCAATGAGTCGTTCGGCCATCCGCTGGGTCGCTAGTGAGCACGAATGAAGCGGGGTGAGCACGAACGAGCGCACATCGACTCCCGCCTCGTGCAGACGCCGGGCGACGACGAGTGCGTCGCCGCCGTTCCCGCCAGGTCCGGCGAGAACGACCGTCCGCTGAGGACCGAGATGCTCGAGGATCCATTCGGCCGCGTTCGTACCGGCGCTCTCCATCAACGCGTCCTGTTCGATCCCCGACGCAACCGCGCGCTCGTCAAGCGCCCGCTGATCCCCCGCTCTCAGCACCCACCGCTCGTTAACGCCGGTCATCGCCCGCCTCCAGGAACCCCGTCCAGGCCGCGACGATCTCGTCGGCGACCTCCCCCGTGCTCCGTCCGGTCACGTCCCACCAGCTTACACCCTTCTCGCGTCGGAACCAGGCAGTCTGCCTACGGACGAGCCCCCAGGTTCTGTTCACGATCCCGCGCTCCATCTCGAGTTCCGGCGCCCGGCCGTCGAGGAACGCGGCCGCCTCCGGCACGCCGATCGTCCGATACGCTTGACACGCCGGACCGAGGCCCTCCTCACGGAGTCGCTTCACCTCGTCGACCAAGCCTCGATCGATCATCCGCTGAGCGCGGGCCGTGATCGCGGCCCGATGGCCACCGCGATCCCGTCGGAGGCCGGCGACGAAGAACGAGTACGGAAGCGGGGCGGCGTCGGCCTGCCACGAACTGATCGGACGTCCAGTCAGCTCGTGGACCTCGAGGGCCCGGGTGATCCGCAATCGATCGTTCGGGTGAATTGCCTCAGCGGCCTCCGGGTCGACCGAGACGAGCCGTTCGTGTAATTCGCCGGTGCTCCGCTTCGCCATCATCGAGCGGAGCGCGTCGTCTTTCGCCGGTCCCTCGAAGAGCCCCCGCAGGATCGCACCCAGGTAGAGTGTTCCTCCACCGACGACGATCGGGACGCGTTCGCGGGCGCGGATCTCCGGGACCAGCCGCTCGACGTCTCGCCGGAACGCCATCGCATCGTACGTGTCGCACGACGACACGATATCGATCAGATGATGCGGAATCCCCCGCCGCTCCACCTCAGACGGTTTGTCGGTGACGATGTCGAGACCGACGAAGAATGCTCGTGAGTCGGCCGAGAGGATCTCCCCGTCGATCCGTGAAGCGATCTCGACGCCGACCACCGTCTTGCCGACCGCCGTCGACCCGAGGAGGACCAGGACTGGATCGCAGCGGCCTTCGGTCGGCCGATCCATGTGGCTCCTAGTCCTCCGCAAGGAGGAGTTCGCGGAATCGTTTCAGCTCAGCGCGGCGGGACGGGTGCTTCAGTTTCTCGATCGCCTTGATCTCGATCTGGCGGACTCGCTCCCGGGTGATGTTGAACTTGAGCGAGACGTCTTTCAGCGTCCGCGGGTGCCCGTCCTCGAGCCCGTAACGTAGCTTGAGGATCTCTCGCTCGCGCTCGTCGAGCTGATCGAGCGCACGGGAGAGCTGCTCGCGAAGGAACATCCGGAACGTCTCCTTCGTCGGGGACGGAGAGGACGGATCCTCGATGAAATCGCCGAGCGTGTCTTCGTCCTCGTCACCGATCGGTCGTTCAAGCGACGCGGTGTACTGCGAGACGCTCTCCACCTTCTTGATCTTATCGATCGACATTCCGGTCAACTCGGACAGGTCCTCCAGGGTCGGGGCCGACCCGTGAGCCTGAATGTACTCGCGCTTGACCCGGTTCAGCTCACGCACGGTCTCGATCATGTGAACCGGAACGCGAATCGTCCTCGACTGGTCGGCGATCGCCCGGGTGATCGCTTGGCGAATCCACCACGTCGCGTAGGTCGAGAATTTGTAGCCCCGCGTGTAGTCGAACTTCTCGACCGCCTTCATCAATCCCATGTTCCCCTCTTGGATCAAGTCGAGGAACGACAAGCCGCGATTCATGTAGCGCTTGGCGATCGAGACGACGAGACGGAGGTTCGAGATGGTCAAGCGATCGCGCGCCGCACGCCCCGTGCGGACAAGTCCATTGAGCTCCTCGAGGGTCGGCTTCTGGGGGAGCTCGCCACCGAGGTTCTCCTCGAACGAGGAGGAGACGAGCAGCTCGGCCGCCGCATTCCGTTTCTCGACCAGGTCCTCGAGGTCTACTCGCTCGATGTCGGAGAGATCCTTGTCCTTCTTCAGCTTGGCCTTCGCGCCCTTCCCGGCCCGCACGGCGATCGACAGCTCGGCGTACGCGCCGATCTCCATCGCCTTGGCGAGCTCAACTTCTCCTTCTTTGGTGAGAAGCGGGACCTTGCCGATCTCGCGGAGGTAGGTCTTCACTGGATCCTCGCGGCGGGAGGACGCCTTGCTATCTCGCCATTCCGAGGCACGTTGCGCTTTCAGGGCCTTCTTCCCCGCGCTCTCCTCAAGGAGTTCCTCTGCCTCCGCGTCCCCTTCCTCGTCCTCGAGCAGGTCTTCCGGATCGGTCAGATCGTCTTCACGGGGATCGGACGGGGCCGCCACCTCGGCCGCGCTTTCGCCATCCTTCTTGGTCTCCGTGGGCGTTGGGGACTCATCGATCGTGTCATCGACCGCCGCCTCGGCCACGACGAGCTTCGCCTTAGCGGGGTCCTTCTTGGAAGTCCCTTGTTGCTTCTTGGCGGTCATTCATCCCCCTTCGCAGTGAGTTCCTTCGCCTTCAGAGCAATCTTCTTCTCCATCAGCCTGTTCCAACGCTCCAGATCCCCTGCCTCTTCGGCTTCCTCGAGTTCCGTTGTCAGATCTTTCAGTTCCTGCTCGACTTTGGGCAACGGCACCAGTCTCGCGAGTGCATCCTTCACCGCCTTGTCCGTGTCGCTGAATCGGACCGGCGCCAACGCGAAGTAGCTCGCCCGACGTGATGATTCCTCGTCCAGATGGTCAACCAGCGCGCTCAATTCCGCAACGCCGGACGACAGCGCCTCGACGATCGGCCGATTCACGTCCGAGAAGGCCTCGGGCGTCGCGACCCCGCCGATTCGATCCCAGGTGATGTCACCGCGGAGAAGGAGCGAGAGGAGGACTTCCTCTTCCCCCCACGTCTCGACCGCCCCTTGTGCGTTCCGATCGGACCAATGGACGTCCCGACGGCGAGGGAGCTCTCTCCGCACGCTCTCGACCGAAAGGTCGAGGAGGTCGGCGAGGTGTCGCTCGATCTCCTCACGCAGCGTCGGGACGCGCACCGCCTGGTAGAATTCCCGCACCGCATCGAGGATCCGCTCCTTGCCGCGAACTGTCGATGGATCGTGCTCCGCGAGGACCCGATCGACGAAAAACCGGTGAAACGGGACCGCCGCTCGGATCGCCGCCTCCATCGCTTCGGCTCCATCGCGCCGAACGAGGCCGTCCGGATCCTCCCCGCTTGGCAGCCGGACAACGCGCACCCCCAGTCCGCTGTTCCGCAGGATCTGCATCCCGCGGATCGCCGCCGCGCCGCCGGCCGCGTCCTGGTCGTAGGAGATCACGACGTCGTCGACGAACCGCTTCAGCAGATCGGCCTGCCCCTGGGTGAGCGACGTCCCCATGCTCCCGACACAGTTCGTCAGCCCGGCCAGCTGGAGCGTCAAGACGTCGGTGTACCCCTCGACGAGGACGGCAGTCCGCGTCGCCGACATCCCCTCTCGCGCCCACGACAGTCCGTAGAGGAGGCGTCCCTTGTCGAACAGCGGCGTCTTGGGGGAGTTGAGGTACTTCGGCTCACCGTTGAACGCTCTTCCGCCAAACGCGACCGGGCGTCCGGAGAGGTCGTGGATCGGGAAGATCGTCCGATCGCGGAAGCGATCGTAGGTGTTCTCGTCCCCCCGGACGAGCAGGCCGAGTTCGACCAGCGTCGCCTCGCCGTGGCGCGATCCGAATCGTCGCTTCAGGTTGTCCCATCCCGCTAGCGCGTAGCCGAGGCCGTACAGAGCCCAAGCCTCCTTGTCGTACCCGCGCTCCAGGAGATACGCGCGCGCCTTCTTCCCGGCCGCGTCCCCACTCAGATTGGCGGCGAAGTACTCTGCCGCCTCGGCGCTGATCTGCCGCAGCTTCTGGCGTTCGCCGTCCTCGCTCGCCTCGAACGACATCCCGACCTCATCGGCCAGCCGCTTCACCGCCTCGATGAACGAGAGGCGCTCGATCTTCATCAAGAAGCCGATGACGTCACCGCCCTCTCCGCAGCCGAAGCAGTGCCACAGCCCCTTCTCCGCGTTGACGACCATCGACGGAGTGTCGTCCTTATGAAACGGACAGCGTCCCTTGAAGTTGGCGCCAGATTTGGCCAGCGAAACGTATCGGGAGATCAGACCGATGACGTCGACCCGTTCCTTGATCGCCTGAACGTCCGCCCGATTCCCCTTCATCACCTACCTCGCTCAGCCTACTGCATGGATACGAGAAACGGATTCGTTCCGCGCTCCCTTTCCAGCGTCGTGGCTTCCCCGTGCCCCGGATAGACGGTCAGATCTCCGGCAAGTCCCGCGATCCGCCGGAGCGACTCGTCCATCTCGCGGGACGCCCCACCGGGCAAATCGGTTCGCCCGATCGATCCGGCAAACAGGAGATCCCCGGCGAAGAGTGCACCGTCGGCGAGGAGGACGATGCTCCCGGGTGAATGCCCCGGCGTGTGCAGCACCGTCAGCCCAGCGACAATCTCGTCGCCCTCGTGCAGATACCGATCGATCGGCGGATGGTCGGGGTAGAAGTGATCGACGTACGGCAGATCCGCCTCGTGCATCATCACCTTCGCCCCGTCGCAGGCCCAGGCTCCTTCGATGTGATCGAAGTGCCCGTGGGTAAGGACGACGGCGTCAATGGACACGTTGTCGAGGAAGGACGAAAGCGCCTCCGAGTCCTCGGCAGGGTCGATCAGCACAGTCATCCCGTCCGTCTCGACCAAGTAGCAGTTCGTGGCTAGCGGACCGAGGCAGATCGACGATACGCGCATCCCGCTCTCCTTTAGGCTCGGGCGACCGTTAGAACCACCACGGACTCATAGCCACCACACTTGAGCGCCCGAGCGCACTCCTCCGCGGTCGATCCGGTCGTGCCGATGTCATCGACGAGAAGAACCCGTTCTCTGCCGTATCGTAACAACCGAAAGGCGTCCCGCAAGTTCGTCCGCCGCTGCCTCGCGGTCAGCCGACCCTGCGGCGGCGTGACCCGGACTTTCGTCAAGGTCTTACACACTGGACGCTGGAGCTGTTTCGCAACGCCGCGCGCCAGGAGTTCGGCCTGATTGAATCCCCGCTCCCGACGATCCCTCGGCGACATGGGAACGAATGTGACCAGGTCGAACGCGTCCGCGACGCCGTGCGAGCGAATCCAGCCGGTCATCCGTCCCACGAGGAATCGACCGACGGCCGGCTCCTTGTCGAATTTCAGCGCACGGGCCAGCTCGCCCCACGGACCATCGTACGGACCGAGCGAACAGAAGCGATCGACGGCGCGCTCCCGCGTGCCGCACCGCAAACAGAGATCGAGCGATGAGTCGGAAAGCGCCTGACCGCAGCGCCGGCATCGAGGTCCGGGAAGCTCCGGGAGGGCCGCCTCGCACTCCGGACAGAGGCTCCGCAGAGAATCGAGCTTCCCGCCACACAGCACGCAATGCGGCGGGAACAGGAGACCGATCAGCCCCTCGGCAGCACGTCTCCCCGCTCCGATGAGACTAGAGAAGGAGCGCGACCCGCAGCAACTGGTTGGTGTACCCCCACTCGTTGTCATAGAACGCCATGACCTTCAGGAACCGCCCGTCGACGACCCGCGTCGCCGTCAGATCGACGACGCTCGGCCGATCGTCTCCGATGACGTCGGAAGAGACGACCGGATCGTCGCTGACGCCGAGGATCCCGGCGAGCTCCCCATCAGCGTACCGGCGGAACAACGCATTGATGTCGTCCTTCCCAACGTCTTTGGCCAGCTCGACGGTCACGTCGCTGACCGATCCGGTCGCCACGGGAACGCGGAACGCGATCCCGTCCATCTTCCCGGCCAGCGCAGGGAGGATCTTCGTCGTTGCTTTCGCCGCGCCGGTCGTCGTCGGGATGATGTTGATCGCCGCCGCCCGAGCCCGCGAGGGCCTGGAGTGCGGCGCGTCGACGAGCCGTTGGTCGCCGGTGTAGCCGTGAACCGTCGTCAGCAATGCGTGTTCGACGCCTACTTCCTTCTCGAGGATGTACATCACCGGGACGAACGAGTTCGTCGTGCACGACGCCGCGGAGACGATCTTCATGCCCGGTTCGATCGCCTCGTGATTCACTCCGTAGACGACCTGAAGGATGCCGTCGTCCTTCGGCGGTGCGGAGAGAAGGACGCGCTTAGCGCCCCCCTGAAGGTGAAGAGAAGCCTTCTCAGATGACAGGAAGACCCCGGTCGACTCGACGACGAGATCGACGCCCATCTCCCCCCACGGGAGCTTGTTCGGCTCTCGCTCGGCGAGGAGCGGGATGGTCTTTCCGTCGATCTCCAATCCACCGTCCGCCTCGCGCACCTCGTGGTCGAATCGCCCGTAGATCGAGTCGTGCACCAGCAGATAGCGGGCCATCTCCGCCGTGAAGAACGGATCGTTGATCGCCACGATCTCCAGTTCCGGTTGCCCGAACGCGACCCGGAAGAACGCCCTCCCGATCCGCCCGAAGCCATTGATTGCCACTCTCTTCATCCCTCAAGCCTCCTTGCCTACGTTCCTTCCTTCGATCATCTCGACGAAGTAGCGGTGAATCCGCACGTCGTCCGTCAGCTCCGGATGGAAGCTGCACGCCAGTCCATTCCCCTCGCGCGCCATCACGGCGAACCCGTCGTGCCACGCCATCGGCGACACCTCCGGTCCGCTCCGCACGATGTACGGCGCGCGGATGAAGACCGCCGGGACATCGTTGTCGATCCCGTCAATGTCAAGCGACGCCTCGAAACTGTCGACCTGTCGGCCGGATGCGTTCCGCTCCACCGCGATGTCGATCGCTCCGATGTACGGCGAAGGCCTCCCGCCGACCTCCTTCGCCAGGAGGATCATCCCGGCACACGTCCCGAACATCGGAAACCCACCGCGCGCCATCGCACGAAGCCTTTCGAGCAGCTCGCCGTGTGCGAGGAGCGACATCGTCGTCGACTCCCCGCCGGGGAGGATCAGCCCGTCGATCGTCGACAACCCGTCGACTTGCTTGACGACGAGGGATTCGATCCCCAGCCGGGACAGGCTTCGCGCGTGCTCGCGAACGGCCCCTTGCAGACCGAGGATTCCGATCCTCATGTTCCGCGCGTCTGCATCAACTCGTGCTCGGGGATCTCCTCGATCGCAATTCCACTCATCGCTTCACCCAAGCCACTTGAGACCTCGGCGACAATCTTCGGATCCTCGTAGTGGGTCGTCGCGCGGACGATCGCGCTCGCGCGCTTCTCCGGATCGGAAGCCTTAAAGACGCCGCTTCCAACAAAGATCCCGTCGCACCCGAGCTGCATCATCATCGCCGCGTCGGCCGGCGTCGCGATCCCGCCGGCGGCGAAGTTGACGACCGGCAGGCGCCCGGCGTCGCGGATGGCCAACAGCATCTGGTACGGTGCACCGAGTTCCTTCGCCATCGTCATCAGTTCCTCCGCCGGAGCGGCCAGCACGGCGCGAATCTGCTCGTTCATCAGCCGCATGTGGCGGACGGCCTCGATGACGTTTCCGGTCCCCGGCTCGCCCTTGGTTCGGATCATCGCCGCACCCTCGGCGAGGCGGCGGCAGGCTTCGCCCAGATTACGCGCCCCGCAGACGAACGGAACGGTGAAATCCCACTTGTTGACGTGGTAGGCTGGATCGGCAGGGGTGAGGACTTCCGACTCGTCGACGTAATCGACGCCGAGTTCCTGAAGGATTTGCGCCTCGGCGAAATGCCCGATGCGCACCTTCGCCATGACCGGAATCGAGACAGCTCCGAGGATCTGCTTTACCTTCGCCGGGTCGGCCATTCGCGCGACCCCGCCTTGGGCACGGATGTCGGCCGGAACCCGCTCCAGAGCCATCACGGCGACGGCCCCCGCGGCTTCGGCGATCCGCGCCTGCTCCGCGGTCGTGACGTCCATGATCACGCCGCCCTTGAGCATCTCGGCCAGGCCGCTCTTCACGCGATAGGTTCCCTTTTCCACCATCGTACTCACCCTCCCATACGACGTGCGGCCCGATTATACCGCTGCGCTCGGCCTGTCAACAGGCACGATGATTCCGTTCCCGAAAGGAGTTCACGAGTCAGCCGTGCCGGCGCCGTCCGCCCGGATCGGCCCAATTCAGCTTGGCATCGAGAACGCGAAAGAACGACGGAGCGTCGGCGAGACGGACGAGCCGGGTCGGCTGTTCGCTGCGGCGGATCACGATCTCC
The DNA here is from genome assembly GCA_965602415.1 of uncultured bacterium. Lineage (GTDB taxonomy): Bacteria > Bipolaricaulota > Bipolaricaulia > UBA7950 > UBA9294 > JANQEA01. Next base: position 10,898 of record CBFCYU010000016.1, read on the forward strand.
GAATCAGCCGGGAGCACGGTCACGAAGTCTCCGTCCGCGATCAGCTGAACTTCGGTCCTCGATCGGACACGGAGAACCTCGTCCGCCGGGAAGATCACCGGGCGGAGGCCGAGCTTGTGCGCCGCGTGCGGCGTGGCGAGGATGCAGGCCGCCGGCGGGACGATCACCGGGCCTCCCGCGGACAGGCTGTAGGCCGTGGAGCCAGTCGCCGTGGCGAGGATCAGTCCGTCTCCCGGATACCCGGCGACGATTCCGTCGACCCAGGACAGTTCCAGCTCGCAGAACCGCGAGTCGGTCGTCCCCGTCACGACAAGATCGTTTAGCACGGAGCCCCGCGTCTCCCCGGCCTTGAACGACAGGCGCATCCGCTCCTCGATCGAGACCCGATGGTTGTAGACGTGCTCCAATGCCGCGGGCCACTCGGCGAGGGCGGCTTGCGTGAGGAATCCGAGGCTGCCGATGTTGATCCCCAGGATCGAGACCCCGGAATCAGCGAAGAGGGCCGCCGCGCGAAGAACCGTTCCGTCCCCGCCTAGCGCAACGACGATCGCCTCCGCAGTATGCGAAGGGGCGGACTCGCTCACCAGAACCGCAGCGATCCCGTGCGCCTCACACCAGACCTTCATCTCTTCGAGCACGGAGAGCGTGTCCGGCTTCGACGTATTCACCACGAAGTAGATCCGCTCGAGATTCACGTCAGGATAGTAGCAAGCGGGGAAATCACCATCAAGAGGAGCGTCGTGACACGTGCTTCCAGCGGCAGACAATCCGCTCGATCACTTCGATCACGATGTACAGCGACAGCCCCAAGAGAGCCATCGCCATGATCCCGGCGAATGCCTGGGCGCCGCTGTAGATATTGGAGTCGATGAACGATCCCAGGCCGCCGCGGCGTGGATCGAACGCCCCCGTCGTCTCAGCGATGTACAGGAACGCCATCCCCAGCCCGACGCTGACGCGAAGGCTTGTCAGGATCGAAGGGAGCGTCGCCGGGAGAATGACGTGCCAGTAGACCTGCCACCGCGAGGCTCCCGCGGCGAGGACGCTCGTGATGTGCTCCAGCTCGATTTGCTTCGCCGCACCGCGCGCCGAGACGAGGATCTGGAAGAAGAGAGCGCTGGCGACGATCGCGACCTTCACCGGGTTCCCGAGGCCGAACAGCAAGAACAGGATCAGGATGAACGCGACCTGCGGGATCGGATAGATGATGTAGATCATCGGCGAGATCAGCTGGTCCAATCGCCTCTCGTGGCCGATCAGCAGTCCCAGTGGATACCCAAGCGAGAACGCGATCAGCATCGCCGTCACGAGCCGCCAGGCGCTGACCCAGAAATTGCGGAACAGCGTCGGCCCTAGCCGCCTCATCTCGGCGATCGCCTTAATCGGGTTCGGGAGGAACGCCCGTCCCTTGACGTACTCGACAATCTCACTGGCAGCCCACCAAACGAGCAACAGGATCGCGATGGCAACGGCGTACCGGACCACGTGCCACACGTACTGCCGTTCGTGGAGCGCTCTGAGCAGTCGTCGCGTTCGGCCCATCCGATTCATCCCTCCAGCGCCTCCCGCAGCTCGCAGACAACTGCCGTGAATTCCTCGCTCTCACGGTACCGAATATCCCCGACGCCCGGATTCTCGACAAACCTCTTGATCCGCGCCGGCCGCTCGGTGAGGACCGCGATCCGCTGCCCCAAGAACGCCGCCTCCTCGATGTCGTGCGTCACGAGGAGGAGCGAGAAGCGCCGCTGCAACCAGAGCTGGAGGAACAAGTCCTGAATCCGTTCCTTGGTCAGCGTGTCAAGAGAGGCGAGTGGCTCGTCCATCAGCATCACCGACGGAGACGTCGAGAGGGCCCGGGCGACCCCGACGCGTCGCTTCATCCCCTCGGACAGTTCGACCGGGAAGCGTCCCCTCGCGCCGGCGAGGCCCAGCTCCTCGAGGACGGATGCCGCGGTCTTTTCCGGATATTCCTTCCCGAGCAGAAGACTCAGGTTCGCGTTCTGCCACACCGTCTTCCACGGAAGGAGCCCGGCGTTCTGCAGGATCAGGGCGATCTCCCGTCGCGGGCCGGAGACCGTCTCGCCGGCGATCTCGATCTCCCCCTCTCGAGGCCGGATGAGCCCGGCCACGGCGAACAGCAGCGTCGTCTTCCCACAGCCGGAGGGGCCGATCAACGCCAGGCTCTCGCCCGGCTCGACCTGCAGGGAGATTCCGTCGACCGCGAGTACGGCCCACGTTCCCCGGCCGTACTCGATGACGACATCGCGGATTTCGATCATTGGATGAACTGAAAGCCGGTGATCTCGTCGTACGTCGGCGACACGTAGACGTAGCCCTTGTTGAGCATCCACGCCAGGATCGCTTCGTAGTCCGTCTGCTCCAGGACCGTCGGCACATCGAAGACCGGGATCGAGATCGTGTCGAGGACTTCCTGATTGATCGTCGTGCGGTCCGCTCCCTGGAAGAAGAGAGAGAGTGCGATGTCGATCCCCAGGTCGATCAGCTCATCGCGTGGCGTGTCGTTGATCCGCTCGATCGCTTCCGTGTAGGCGGCGTAGAACGCCTCGACCGCCTCTGGGTGATCCTCGACGTAGGCTCGCTGGAAGATGATCACCGAAGGCAGGCCGCCAGTCTCCGAGAAATCGTCGTGGATGACGAACTCGATCGGCTGACCGCCGACAGGGCAGTAGGTCGCGAGGTAACTGACGTACGGCTCCGGGAGAACGGCGGCGGGAAGAGTCTGAGCGCCGAACCAGACCGCCATCTGGAGGATGTCGTGGAAGTACATCGTCTTCACCGGCTCGACATCCTCGTCCTGCAGTTCGACGAGAAGCCGGTCGAGGAGGTACTCGTAGTCGCTACGATAGATAGTCGCGATCGAGTGGCCGGACACGAGGAGGGCATTGATTGAATCGATACGGAACGACGCCGGCGAGAGGAGCGCCAGCGAGAGGCTCCCGGTCTGCGGGCGCGAACTCGACGCGCTCGTGATCACGATGTCGCCCCCCGTGGTCGCGTCGAGAATCGACCGCGTGATGTCCTCCATCATCCCGTCGAGATTCCCGGTCATCAGCGCGGCGCTCCGCTGCTGATTGTCCGTGATGCCGATCAGCTCGACCGACACACCGTGCGCTTCGAACAGGCCCCACTCCTGCGCGAACGCGATCGGAAGGGCCTCGAGGACCGGAGGAAGACTGAACCGGAGGGGCGGAGTTGCCTCCCCGGCGACCGCCATCGAGAACGAGATAAGGAAACAGAACAGGACCACCCGCCGAATCCAGACCATCGACTTCCCCCTCGCGGACCTGAGATCTCGCCAACGATTATACCCTCCCCCGACGCAGCGACCAATCGACCGTTTTCCAGACCCGCTCCCTGCTTTCCGTCCTCGGTCAGCCGGAAGCCGGCGCGAACATCGGGTATGATCGCGGTTCCCATGGATCGATTGCGAACGTGGTTGTGGCGATATCGAGGGCGCATTCTCGCGGGCTTTGTCTCTCTGTTGATGGTGAACGGAGCGACGATTCTCGTCCCGTTGATCATTCGGGAGGCGATCGATCGTCTGGCACGGGGCGAGGGGGACCTCCTCCGAAGTGGCTTGATGATCACCGGCCTCGCCGCCGTCGTGATGGCGTTCCGGTTCCTCTGGCGGTTCTTCTTCATTGGCGCGGCCCGCCGGATCGAGAAGGCCCTCCGCGCCAAGTTGTACACCCACCTGCTGGGCCTGTCCGCGTCGTTCTACAACGAGACGAAAACCGGGGACCTGATGGCCCACGCCACCAACGACATCGAGGCCGTCACCCGCGCCTGCGGATTTGGCGTCCTGACGATCGCCGATCCGTTGTTCATGATCCCCGTCTCGATCGCGATCATGATGTCGATCGATCCCCGCCTGACGCTCTACGCGATCCTCCCTCTCCCGATCCTCTCGCTGTTCATGCTCTGGTTTGGAAAGGTGATCCACCATCGATTCGAGGCGGTCCAGGAGGCGTTCTCGACCCTGATGGAGAAGGTGCGAGAGACCGTCTCCGGAATTCGTGTGCTGAAGTCGTTCGTCCAGGAGCGCGGGACCGAGACGGACTTCTCGAAGACCAACCAGCTTCAGGTGGACAAGAACATGGCGCTGGTTCGGATCATGGGTCTCTTCCACCCGCTGATCCAGCTTCTGAGCGGTGCGTCGCTCGCGATTGTCCTCTGGATCGGAGGGATCGACGTCATCCGCGGGTCGATCTCCCTCGGGGACTTCGTCGCGTTCACCCAGTACCTGTCAATGCTCATCTGGCCAATGATCGCAATGGGCTGGGCCGTCAACGTCCTTCAACGCGGAATCGCGTCGCTCGAACGGCTCAACCGCCTCCTCGCCGAGACGCCGGAGATCGCCGAGCCAGCCAAGCCGCGTTCGCTTCGCGGAACGCACATCGAGATCCGGGATCTGACGTTCGCCTACCCCTCGACAAACGGCCGGAAAGCGACACCCGCCCTGTCGGACATCCAGCTGACGATCGAGGAGGGGACGACCCTCGGCGTCGTCGGCTTGACCGGCTCCGGGAAGAGCACCCTCGCACACTTGATCCCTCGGATCTTCGACCCACCCGTCGGAACGATCTGCCTCGGCGGGGTCGACATCCAAGACATCGCTCTGGATGAGCTTCGCCGAGCCATCGGTCTCGTCCCGCAGGACCCGTTCCTCTTCTCGGCGTCAATCGCGGAGAACATCGCGTTCGGCCAGCCGGACGCGGCACGGGAAGCGATCGAGGAGGCCGCCACCCTCGCCGGGATTCACGACGAGATCCTCGAGTTCCCAGAAGGGTACGAGACGACGGTCGGTGAACGCGGCATCTCGCTCTCCGGCGGCCAGAAGCAGCGCGTCGCGATCGCCCGCGCCCTGCTCCTCAAACCGCAGATCCTGATCTTTGACGATCCTCTGTCGGCCGTCGATGCCGAGCGCGAGGAATTCATCCTCGGCAAGCTGCGCGAGTTCTTCCATGGGCGCACCAGCATCATCATCGCCCACCGGATCTCTGCGGTGATGCACGCCGATCAGACGATCGTCATCGACAAGGGCAGGATCGTCGAACGTGGAACCCACGAGGAGCTGATCGCGACCGACGGAATCTACAACCGGATTTGGCGACTACAGCAAGCCGAGAGGCGGGTGAGCCGAACGTGAACGATCACTTCCACGAGGACGAGGTTCTCGGCAAGGCATTCGACGCCAGCCTGATGCGGCGGCTGATCCACTTCCTGAAGCCGCACCGCGCGTTGTTCGCCGCCTGTGTGCTCCTCACGGTCGTCATCGCCGGCATCCAGCTCGTCGTCCCCTACATCAGCAAAGTGGCGATCGACAGCTACATGACCCTCCCGCGAAGTATCGTCGCGCTTGACACCGCGCCGCTCGAAGGGAATCCCGTCGATCTCGGGGACGGAAGGTACTTGGTGCAGACCCAGGCGGTTCCGCCGGAGACCCGGCGCGATTGGGAGACCGCTGGACTCCTCTTCAACGAACGCTACGTGTGGATCGAGGCCGATTCCGACGAGGTCGAATACGTGGCCGACCACCCGGACGTGTTCACCGCCGCTCCGGGCGGATGGATCGCGTCAGAGGAGGACCTCCGCGCGTTGCCGACCCGGGATCTGGATCGGCTTCGCGGTTCGGCGATCGCCGGCGTCATCCGATTGGCAGCCATGTTCGCCGTCGTTCTGCTGACTCGGTTCGTCTTCAGCGTCTTGCAGATGTATTTGCTGCAGTACACCGGCCAGCGCGTGATGTACGACATGCGACGCGGCCTGTTTGCCCATGTGCTCCGCCTCCCGCTCCGGTTCTTCGATCGCAACCCGGTCGGTCGCCTCGTCACCCGGGTGACCAATGACGTGGCTGCGATCAACGAGATGTTCACCTCGATGCTGGTGAACCTCTTCCGCGACGCCTTCCTCATTCTTGGGATCCTGATCGTGATGTTCGGCCTCGAGTGGAGATTGGCCCTGGTGATCTTCGCGCTGTTCCCGATCATCGTCCTCGCCGCGTGGCAGTTCCGAAACCGCGTCCGAGCCGCCTATCGGGAGGTTCGTCGGCAGATCGCGCGCCTGAACGCCTACCTGCAGGAGTCGATCTCCGGGATGCGAATCATCCAGGTGTTCGTGCAGGAGAACAAGGCCAACGACCGATTCAGCGAAATCAATCAGGCGAAGTACGTCGCCCAGATGCGGCAGATGCTGACGTTCGCCGTCTTCCGGCCGATGATGAGCTTCCTCAGCTCGTTCGCCATTGCGCTCGTCATCTGGTACGGCGGGTTCAACGTGCTACGGGGCAGCCTTTCTCTCGGCGCGTTGACCGCATTCATCCAGTATGCGCGTATGCTGTTCGAACCCATTCTCAACCTTTCGGAGGGATACAACGTCCTCCAGGCAGCGATGGCGTCGTCGGAGCGGATCTTCCGGCTCCTCGACGAGAAGAAAGAGGACACCGGCGGGGGGAAGCGCCT
>CBFCYU010000017.1:0-17060 GCA_965602415.1 uncultured bacterium
GGCGACGTCCAGCGTGCTGATGCCCTCGGCGAGCCCCTTCCCGGACAGGACGAACTCGTGCTTGCACAACCGATCGTAGGGCAGAAGGTAGGTCCGCTTCAGTCGCTCCTGAAGGTAGTTGGCGTTCAATACGGCGTCCTCGCTGATCGCACGGAGCCCTTCGTCGCCGACCTGGAGGAGGTACGCGTAGGCCTTCACCGCGACGAGGACGTTCCCGTAGAACGAGTGGACGCTTCCGATCGAGCGGGGATGATCCCAGCCGAGCGAGTACGTCGACCCTTCTCGCTCGATCCGCGGAACGGGGAGAAATGCGGCCAACGGCTCCGAGACCGCGATCGGTCCGGAGCCCGGCCCCCCCCCACCGTGAGGGGTCGAGAGGGTCTTGTGCAGGTTGAAGTGAAAGACGTCGGCCGCCATGTCACCGGGCCGCGCCCGCCCGAGGAACGCGTTCAGGTTTGCGCCGTCGAAGTAGCAAAGGCCGCCGGCGGCGTGAACCTTCTCGGTGACCTCGAGGATCCTCTCCTCGAAGATTCCGAGTGTGTTCGGAACGGTCAGCATGATCCCGGCGACCGTCTCGTCGAGTTCGGCGTCGAGCGCGTCGAGGTCGATCATCCCCACGTCGTTCGACGCAATCTCCGTCACGGAGAAGCCGGCGGACGCCGCGGACGCGGGATTCGTCCCGTGCGCCGAGTCGGGCAGGAGGATCCGCCGCCGCTCCGGCTCGTCCCGCTCCTCGAAGTATCGCTTGAACAGGAACATCCCGGTCAGCTCACCGTGAGCCCCGGCGACAGGCTGGAGGGAGACGGCCGGCAAGCCAGCGATCCCTCCGAGCAGCTCGGCCAGCGCGTGCAGGAAGGCCAGGGTTCCCTGAACCAAGTCGGGATCAGCCAACGGATGAACACCCGCCAGGCCCGGAAGTCTCGACAGATCCTCATTGACCTTCGGGTTGTACTTCATCGTGCAGCTGCCGAGGGGATAGAGCCCGTCGTCGACGCCGTAGTTCAGCTTCGAAAGCGCCGTGTAGTGGCGCGCCACCGTCGGTTCGCTCAGGTTCGGGATGCGAGGCTGGCTTCTGCGAAGAAGCGCCCGATCGATCAACCCATCGACTCCCCTCCTCGGCACGTCGAGTTCGGGGAAGAGACCGCCGCCGTCGTCGCATTGCGGATGGTCGAAGATCGTCCTCATCGGACGTCTCCCAGCACCATGGCGAATCGATCGAGCTCGGCGCGGCTCCGCTTCTCGGTGACGGCGATCCGAATCGCGTCGCTCAGACCCTGTGCCGCCAGGCCCTGGGGCGACTCGACCAGGTACCCCGCGTCGAGCAGCCTACGGTGGAGATCGCTCGCGTCGCCCGGGACACGAACGACGAACTCGTTGAAGAACGGTCCGGAGAATACCAGCTCGAACCCGTCGATCGCGGCGATCCGGTCGGCCAGGTAGTGCGCCTTCTCGGCGTTCAGCTCGGCGACCCGGCGAAGCCCGTCCGCTCCCACCGTGGCGAGATAGACCGTCGCCGCGAGCGCGCAGAGCGCGGAGTTCGTGCAGATGTTCGACGTCGCCCGCTCCCGTCGGATGTGCTGCTCGCGCGTCTGCGCGGCCATCGTGTATCCGAAGTTCCCGTCCGCATCGACGGTCCTACCGGAAACCCGACCCGGCATCTGGCGAAGGTACTCGTCTCGCGTGGCAAACAGACCCAGCAAAGGCCCCCCGAATGACATCGGAAGCCCAAGCGGCTGTCCTTCGCCGACGACGACGTCCGCGCCGAACTCTCCCGGAGGGGCGAGGACGCCGAGCGAAATCGGATGGATCGATACGATCAGCAGCGCGTCACCGATCTGCTCCTTCACCCCGCTGAGCGACTCGATCACTCCGAACGCGTTCGGGGACTGCAGCACGACCGCGGAGACGTCGTCGGGGACGCCGGAGAGGTCGCACTCCCCGGACGACAGATGTGGAAACTCGACGACCTCGATCTCGCTCGCCCAGCAGTATGTGTCGAGCACCCGCCGGACGTTCGCGAACAGCGATCGGGCCACGGCGACCCTTCCGCGAGGTCTCACGCGCTCGGCCATCAACACACCCTCGGCCAGCGCGGTCGCTCCATCATAGAGCGATGCGTTCGCGACGTCCATCCCGGTCAACTCGCAGACCATCGTTTGGAACTCGAACATCGCCGTCAACGTCCCCTGGCTGGCCTCCGGCTGATACGGGGTGTAGGCGGTGTAGAACTCGGAGCGCGACACGACGTGATCGACGAGGCTCGGGACGTAGTGGTCGTAGATCCCGCCCCCGGCGAAGCAGACCCTCTCGATCGCCGTGTTTTGCGCCGCCAGATCAGCCAATTGAGAGGCGACCTCCTGCTCGCTCTTGGCGGGGAGGCCGAGCGGCCGAAACGACTCACCGACGGCCCGTGGGATGTCGGCGAACAGCTCGTCAATCGATGCAAGACCGATCGACGCGAGCATCTCACGGCGGTCGGCAGCCGAATGAGGGAGGTAGCGCATCCGCGTCTACCCCTCGGCGAGGAAGCTCTCGTAGCCCGCGGCGTCGAGCAGCGCGTCGACCGCCGCCGGATCGGTGAACTCAACCACCGCGATCCAGCCTTCATCGTGCGGTGATCGATTGATCGTCTCCGGCGAGGACTCGAGCGCCCCATTCACTTCGATTACCGTGACGTCGAGCGCAGCCAAGACGTCCCCGACGGCCTTCACCGATTCCACCGTCGCCAGGATCTGTCCCGCACCGACGGAGCTTCCAACCGACGGGAGCTCGACGAAAACGATGTCGCCAAGCTCGCTCTGCGCGTGATCGGTGATCCCGATACGCGCACGGTTCCCTTCGACAGCGAACCACTCATGATCCTTCGTGTAGCGATATCCGATCGGATAAGCCATATCCCCTCCCGAGTGTTCCGAGAATTCGACGCCGATTATACCGAAGCGACCCGGTGCGGCCCCAGGCGGTCTAGAACGGCGGCGGCGAGCCGTCGTCCCACGCCATCGGGTAGAAGCTGGCGTAGGCCTTCTGGAAATTCATCGTCACTCGACCGAGCGGACCGTTGCGCTGCTTGGCGATGATGATCTCCGCGTCGGAGGTGCCGCCCCCGCCTGACGGCGTTTCCTCTGGCTGCCGGTAGTAGTCTTCGCGGTAGATGAACATGACGACGTCCGCGTCCTGCTCGATCGCGCCGCTCTCGCGCAGATCGGCCAGCCGCGGGTACTTCTTCTCGCGCTGCTCGACAGCTCGATTGAGCTGCGAGACGGCGATCACCGGAACATGCAGCTCTCGCGCCAGCCGCTTCAGCGACCGCGAGATGTGCGCGATCTCCTGCTCCCGGACGTCCGACCGCACCGCTCCCTCCACAAGCTGGAGGTAGTCGACGATGACCATGTCAATCTTGTGCTGAGACGCCATCCGGCGGGCCTTGGCGCGGATCTCCAGGATCGAAGCACCCGGCGTGTCGTCGATGACGATCGTCCCCTTCTGCAGCTTGCTCGCCGCTGTCGCAATGTCGCGCCACTTGGCGCTGGAGATGTATCCGCCGCGAAGCTGGTGAAGGTTGACCTTCCCCTCCCCGCAGAGGAGCCGCTCGAGGAGTTGCTCCTTCGCCATCTCGAGCGAGAAGATGCCAATCCCGGCCTTTTCGCGAATCGCGATGTGCCGGGCGAGGGCCAGCGCGAAGCTCGTCTTCCCCGTCCCCGGCCGGCCGGCGACGATGATCAAGTCAGAGCGCTGCAGCCCCGAGGTTAGCTCGTCGAGCCGTGGAAACCCGGTCGAGAAGCCGGTGACGGTGTGACGGTTCGGATCGCGGTGCAGCTCCTCCAACTTGTCGATGTGCTCGTAGAGAAAGTCACCGACGAGGAAGTACGAACCGGCCGAATCGCGGCTTGAGATGTCGAAGATGAGGGACTCGGCCCTGTCCATCACCTCGTCCGTCTCGCTGACCTCGTCGTAGCCGAACTCGGAGATCCTCCCCCCCGCTTCGATCAGCGAGCGGAGCGTCGCCTTCTTTTTGACGATCTCGGCGTAGTACTCGAGGCTCGCCGTCGTCGCGACGCGGTCGATCAGCTCGTTCAGATACATTCTTCCGCCGGCCCGCTCCATCTCCCCCCGCTCTTCGAGGCGGTTGGCGAGGGAGACGATGTCGGACGGCTCGCCGCGATCGAACAACTCGCGGATCGCCCGGAAGATGACGCGATGTCGTCGCTGGTAGAAGTACTCCGGAAGGAGTTTCTCGACGAGAACCGGGATCATCCTTTCCGGCTCGAGGATCGCGGAGCCGAGGACGACCTGTTCGGCCTCGATGTTCTTCGGAAGTTCGCGCACCTGGTCGCGGTCGACCTGCGATGCGTCCGTGCGTCTCATCGTCCCACCTTCTGCTCCATTATCGCTCCGCGGGGGGCGGCGAGACAACCGCGCCGTTTCCCGCTGAGAGCCTGGATTGCGGTTTCTACGGTCGTTCGCTATACTCCGGCGACATACGGAACTGCAACCTAAGTGGGAGGGTCATGTGGAAGTCCTAACAATGAAAGAGCTGCTCGAAACCGGGGTACATTTCGGGCATCGAACACGAAAGTGGAACCCCAAGATGGCGCGCTATATCTTCACGGAGCGCAAAGGGATCCACATTATCGACCTCGAGCAGACGGTCGATCTTTTCAAGAGGGCATACTACCACGTTCGCGACCGCATCGGTGCGGACGGGGAGATTCTGTTCGTCGGGACAAAGAAACAGGTTCAGTCGACAATCCTGGAAGAGGCGCAGCGCTGCGGGGCTCATTACGTCAACCGACGCTGGCTCGGAGGAACGCTGACCAATTTCGGGACGATCAAGCAGAGCATCGAGCGGATGAAGAAATTCGAAACAATGATCGAAGACGGAACGGTCGACAACATGCCGAACAAGGAGGCGAGCCGCCTGCGCCGAGAACTCGCGAAGCTCCAGCGCAATCTGAATGGCCTGCGGCATCTCCAACGGAAACCCGATCTCCTCTACGTCATCGACCCCGACGTTGAAACGAACGCGGTGCGCGAGGCGAACATCATCGGAATCCCCGTGATTGCGATCGTAGACACGAACTGCAACCCGGATCCGATCGACTTCCTGATCCCGGGCAACGATGACGCGATCAAAGCGACGAAGCTGATCACCGCGCGGATCGCCGACGCGGTCCTCGAGGGGCGGGAGGGGCGCCAAGACATGCAGGAGGCTTCGGCCGAGCAACCGGCCGCCCTCGATGAGACCGACGACGCCGAAGAGGTTGCCGAGTCGACCGAAGAAGCGGAGATCATCGACGACGCAGGAGAAGCCGCCGAGCCGGCCGAAGAGACGGAGACCATCGACGACGCCGTAGAAGTTGCCGAGTCGGCCGAAGAGGCGGAGATCGTCGACGACGCCGAAGAAGCTGCCGAGTCGGTCGAAGAGGTGGAGACCGTCGACGACGCCGAAGAAGCAGCCGAGTCGGCTGAAGAGGCGGAGACCGTCGGCGACGCCGAAGAAGCAGCGTCTGACGACGAAGAAGCAGCCCCGGACAGAGAGCCTGTCAAGGACAACCAGGAGCCGGGGGGCGAGAGCGAAGAGTCGGACGAAGGCGAAGCCGAAGAAGAACGCGAGGACGAGGCGGACGATGTCGACGATTAGGGCCGAGGACATCAAGCGGCTGCGCGACGACACCGGCATTGGGATGATGGACTGCAAGCGCGCGCTGACCGAGGCGAACGGCGACATCGCCCGTGCAAAGGAGATTCTCCGCGAACAGGGCCTCGAGCTGATGGAGCAGATCGGCCGTGAGGCCCACGAGGGCCGCGTCGTCGCCTACATTCATCACACGGGTAAGGTCGGCGTGCTCGTCGAGATTGCCTGCAATACCGACTTCGCCGCCAACAGCGCCGAGTTCCTCCAGTTCGCGAACGACGTAGCGATGCACATCGCCGCCGAGAGCCCGCGCTACGTCTCACCCGAAGAGGTCCCAGTGCAGGACATCGAGGCGGAGCAGGAAGAGTTTCGACAGCAGATGAAGGAGCAGGGGAAGCCGGACGAGATCATCGACAAGGCGGTCGAAGGACGGCTGAGCCGCTTCTATCAGGACAACTGCCTGACGAAGCAGGCGTTCGTCAAGGACCCCGACGTCACGATTGAAGGAATGCTCGCCAACCTTCGGACGAAGACCGGCGAGAATATCTACGTCAAGCGTTTCACCCGATTCTCCATCGAGGTCGCCGGATGCCCGGACCCCCTTCCCGCATCCTCCTGAAGCTCAGCGGCGAGGCGTTCAAGGGTCCCGAAGGCGCGTTTTCCCCTGGGGCACTGGCGCGGATCGCGGGAGAGATCGCACCTCTTGCCTCGACCGAACTCGCGATCGTCGTCGGTGGAGGAAACGTCATCCGAGGTTCCCAGAGCCCTTGGCTCGACCGCGTCGAGGCGGACACGCTCGGGATGCTCGCCACCGTGCTCAACGCCATCGCCCTTCGAAGTTACCTGGAGTCGAACGGGCGCACGATCCTGATCCAATCGGCAATCGACACCGAGTTCACCGAGCCGATCTCCCCACGCATCGCGCGCCGTGCCCTGCAGGACGAAACGATCGTCCTGTTCGCCGGAGGGACGGGGAGCCCGCTCGTCACGACCGACACGGCGGCTGCGATCCGGGCCGTGTCGATCGGAGCCGACCTCCTCGCCAAGGGCTCGAACGTCGCCGGTGTCTACAGCGCCGATCCGTCGGAGGACGAGCAGGCCCGGCTGATTGAAGAGCTCACGTTCGACGAGTACCTCTCAAGCCGATACGGCGTCATGGATCAGGTCGCGGTCGAGATCTGCCGCGAACACAAACTCCCGATCGAGATCTTCGACCTCGACAAGCCGGACGCCCTGTCCGCGCTCGCTGCCGGCACGCGGGTCGGAACCCGAATACACTAGAGTGCGAAGCACACTGAGTGTGATTCGCGTAGGCGGAATAGGTGCTGCGTACCCATTCCGCGGGTCGAGCACACGCTGCGCGAAGCGCACCAAGTGATTCGCTCGCAGAATGGCCACGTCGTAGCCATTCCGCTTGTCGCCTGCGAAGAGCAACCAGGATTCTTGGCGGCAGCGCGCAAGCCACGCGTCTCGGTCCACCGCCCAGACACGCAACTTGCTCAACCTCGCCCTCAGACGAATGAGCGCATTCGCCCATTCGCCGCACGTGTCTGCCCGCGCGGAACGCGCTTTGCGCGTTCAGACACGCACCCACTTCAACACGTCTCCGAACCTCCGGCGCGCCGCTTCGGCTAGCTCGCTCGGGATCCCCTCTTTGCGAAGACGCCGTGCCGCGTCGCGCGCCTCCCGCATCAGATCGAGATCACCGAACAGGTTCACCGCGCGCAGCCTGGTGAAGAAGCCGTGCTGCTGCGTGCCGAGTAGATCGCCCGGCCCCCGGATCCGCAGGTCCTCCTCGGCGATGGCGAAACCGTCCTCGTGAGCGGCGAACGCCGTCAGCCTCTCTCTCGCCTCGTCCGTCTTCGCGTCGGAGAGGGCGTAGCAATCGGCCGGTTGCCCGGAACGGCCGATCCGCCCGCGCAGCTGATGGAGCTGGGAGAGGCCGAAACGGTCGGCGTGCTCGATGACCATGAAGTCGGCGTCGAGGACGTCGATCCCCACCTCGATCACCGTCGTCGCCACGAGCAGCTGGACTTCCCCGCAGCGGAACCTCTCCATCGCCTCGGTCTTCTCGGCCGCGGACAACCGCCCGTGGATCAGGCCGACCCCCACTCTCGGAAATCGGGCCGCCAGCTCCTCGGCGACCTGCACGGCCGCCTTCGCCGTCACCTTCTGCGACTCCTCGACGAGGGGGAGGACAACGTATCCCTTGCGCCCCTGTTCGAGGAAGCGTCCCATTTCATCGTAGACGTTCTCCCGGCGCCCTTCGGGCACCCAGTCCGTCACGATGGTTCGCGGCCCGAGCGGAAGCTCGTCGAGGGTCGAGACGTCGAACTCACCGTACAGCGTCAACGTGATCGTCCGCGGAATCGGCGTCGCGCTCATCACCAGGACATCGACATCCTCTCCCTTCTCCTCGATCAACGACCGTTGGACGACCCCGAAGCGATGCTGCTCGTCGATGATCACCAGCCCGAGATCTCGAAACGCGACGCTCTCCTGGATCAGCGCGTGGGTCCCGACGAGAAGGTTCACCTCTCCCGTCTCAACCGCCGTTCGAATCGCGCTCTTCCCACGCGTCGCGCCCGTGAGGACCTCGACGTTCACCGGCAGGTCGGAGAGAAGACGCCGAAGGTTGAGCGCGTGCTGCTCAGTGAGGATCTCGGTTGGAGCCATGAACGCGACTTGGCACCCGGCGTCGATCGCGAGGAGTGCAGCGGCAACGGCGACGAGTGTCTTCCCCGACCCGACGTCGCCCTGCAGTAGCCGCATCATCCGGATCGGGCGCTTCAGGTCCGATGAGATCTCCTTCAACGCGGCCCGCTGTGGCTCCGTCAGTCGGAACGGTAGCCCAGCGAGGAACGAATCGAGCAGGCCCGAGGCCGGACGGTGCGCCCGTCCAGGTACGTCGCGCTCCGTCGGCATCAGTCCAATCTGGAGCAGGAGAAGCTCCTCGAACGCGAGCGTCCGTCGCGCGTGCTCGAACGCGTTCGGGTCGACCGGGCGGTGGATTGCCTCGACCGCGACACGCCTCGGCGACAGTCCGTGTCGCTCTCGAATCGATTGCGGGAGGAGGTCGTTGATGCCCGACAGGTACTCACCCAGATTGCGATGAATGAGCAATCGGAGATAGCGATCCGAGACGCCCTCCGTCGCCGGGTAGACGGGGACCCAGCGCCCCGTCTCGAGCCCGGCGCCCTCCGTCTCCCAAGTTGGCGACCGCATCTGAAGCTCGCCGTAGCTCCGCTCGACTCTTCCGTACAGATCAATACGATCCCCCCGCTTCAGTTGCTCGGCGACCCACGGCTGATTGAACCAGACGGCGTAGAGGAAACCCGTCCCGTCTCCGACCGCCGCCTTGAAGACCGTCATTTTCCGATGGAGCCGGCGTTGGCTGGCCGCATGGATCTCCCCGCGAACGCAGACCTCATCCCCAACGAGCACCGAGCCAATCGGAACGACCGCTGAGCGATCCTCCAACCGGCGAGGGAAGTAGAGCAACAGGTCCTCGATCGTCTCGATCCCCAACTTCGCCAACAGCGCGGCGCGCTTCGGCCCGACGCCCTTCGCCCGCGTGACCGGGGCAGTCAGCTCCACATTGCGAACGGGCACCACAGCGCGATTCTCACCTCTGCCAATGTGCGCGAGCAAGCGGTCGACGATCAGCCGGCGCTCCGACCGGCCCGCGTCCCGATACCCGCTGGCGGTGGAGGCCGCGTCGGGAACGTTCGCTCGAACGAACGCCTCCAAGCCGCAAGTTACCGCCTCGTCTCTGTACTCCGTCGCGTGCTCCAGACGAAGGATCTTCTCAAGGCGGTGCTCCCAATCGCTGTTCTCTTGTGGCATACCGACGCCCACTTTATAATGCGGCGTTCCGCTACGCAAGAGGAGAACCATGGAGATTCGTACCTACGGGGATCCGACGCTTCGCCGTCGCGCCGAGCCGGTCGAGGCAATCGACGACGGGATTCGAACGATCTGCGAGCAGATGGTTGAGACGATGCTCCGCGCCAACGGCGCTGGCCTCGCCGCCCCGCAGATCGGGGTTTCCAAGCGGATCATCGTCCTCGACATCGAGGGTGAATTCCACGTTCTCATCAATCCCGAGCTGATCGAGACCTCCGACGATGTCGAGCAGGTGACCGAAGGATGCCTGAGCGTTCCTGGGGTCAACGCGGCCGTCGGACGAGCCACCCGGGCCATGATCGAGGGGACAACGCTCGACGGAGCGACGGTCCGCATCGAGGGGGAAGGGCTCCTTGCCCGGGCGATCCAGCACGAGATGGATCACCTCAACGGGAACCTGTTTCTCGACCACCTCAGCACTGCCCGCAGGCAGAGCCTCCTGAAGGAATACCAGCGTCGACGACGCGAGGAATCGTCGTGAACCTCGTCTTCCTCGGAACCTCGGGGTTCGCTTGCCCGGCGCTCGTCGCCCTTGCTGATCAGCACGAGATCTCGCTCGTGGTGACGCAGCCGGATCGCCCGGTCGGCCGGCACGCGGTGCTGCGACCACCACCGATCAAGGAAGAAGCCCTCCGACGCGGCCTGCCCGTCTTCCAGCCCGAACGGATCAATGCCAGCGGCTCGCTCGAGCGGCTCCGCGCCGCTGCGCCGGAAGCGATCGTCGTCGCTGCCTACGGCCAGCTCTTGAAGCCCGCCGTCTTCACCCTCGCTCCCCTGGGAACGATCAACATTCACGCCTCCTTGTTACCCGCCTATCGGGGCGCGGCTCCGGTCCATTGGGCGATCATCCGCGGGGAGACAAAGACCGGAATTACGACCTTCCTGATCGACGCGGGGATGGACACCGGCGACTTCCTCCTGCAGCGGGCGCTCGACATCGCTCCGAACGAGACCGCCGGGGAACTCGAGGAGCGGCTTGCTCACCTCGGGTCCGACGTGATCGTCGAGACCATCGAAGGACTACGGGAAGGGACGTTGATTCCCCGACCTCAGCCGGAGGACGGTGTTTCGATGGCACCGATGACGTCGCGGGGCGACGGCCGGATCGATTGGAATGCGACCTCTCAGTGCATCCACGACCTCACCCGCGGAACGAACCCCTGGCCCGGAGCGTGGACGCTACTCGAAGACGAACGGGTGAAGGTTCACCGTACGTCGATGACCGAGATCGAGTGCGGCCCGATCTCACCCGGAGAGGTCGGCTTGCGGGAGGCCGACCTGCTCCTCGTCGGAACCGGAGACCGGTTGGTCGAGATCCGAGAGATCCAACGCGAAGGTCGACCGATGGTCAGCGGTACCGACTTCCTTCACGGACTCCGCGGCCCGGCGCGCTTCACCTAGCCAGCGTCTTCGGCCTTCGGCCGAAGATGGGGGTAGAGTCCGGTCAGGCCGGTCTCCTCCTGTCTGCGTTCGAGAATGATTCCCTGGGGAAGACTGAGAGCAATCTCCGCCGTGTTGTAGACCGTACCAGCGAACAGATGGCCGCCCAGTATCGAGCCGTCGCGTTGAGCAACGCAGGCGTGCAGATGAACGACGCGTTCGTCGCCGAACTGCGCGACGTTCCCTTGAAGGGAGACCAGTTCAACCGGCGATTCGAATCGGTGCTTCTCGTAGCACTCCCCGTTCCAGTACCCAAGCTCGATCTCCCGCAGCATCCCGATCCCACAGACGACGATCGCCGACTCGATCGGCAGATCCTTCAGACCTGCGATCAGGTCCTCGCCATCCACCATCCGCACGACCATCTCTCGTTCCGTTCTCGCTTCAATCATCGTACGGTCATCGTACCGGCGCCGACTCCCGGGGGCCAGTTGCGCCCCCGCGAGTCGGCCCCTATCCTCGTCCCATGGAACCACGCGACACGGCCATCTGGCTCGCCGATCGACTCACCGACCACTACGGAGCGCCGGACGTCGTCCGTTCGGACCCGGTCGAGTCGCTCGTGCTGACCATCCTCTCCCAAAACACGAACGACACGAACCGCGACCGTGCCTACGCGTCGCTTCTCGAGCGGTTCGGGACACTCGACGCGGTCCGCACGGCGCGTGTCGATGCGATCGGCCGTGCCATTCGCGTCGGGGGGCTACACCGACAGAAGTCCGCCCGGATCCGTCAGGTACTCAGCCGGATCCACCATGAACGAGGGGGATTGGATCTCACCTTCCTCGGGGAGTGGGATCTCGATTCCGCGATGGATTGGCTCCTCGCCTCGCCCGGCGTCGGTCGGAAGACGGCGGGGATCGTGATGCTCTTCTCGTTCGGGAGGCCCTACTTCCCGGTCGACACGCACATCCGTCGCGTCCTCACCCGGATCGGGCTGATCAGGCCGAGGGGAGATCCCCACGAGCAGGTGAACGGCCTCCTACCGCAAGACCCGTCCTTGATGAGCGCGCTGCACCTGCTGATAATCCGCCTCGGACGCGAGATCTGTCGTTCACGAAGGCCGGATTGTCCGAGTTGCCCGATCCGTGCCAAGTGCGACTGGAGGACGTCCCGGAACCCGCCTTCCGAACCGATTTCAGGAGGTCAGTGATGACCCTCGCAGAGCGCCTCGGAGAAGCCCTCACGAGACGTCGTTGGACGATCTCGACCGTTGAATCCTGCACCGCGGGCGGCCTGGCGTTTCGGATCACGGAGGTCCCCGGGGCGTCGGCATACTTCCTCGGGAGCGTCGTCGCGTACGACAACCGGGTGAAGGTCGAATGGGTCGGGGTCCCGGAGCGGATCTTCGAGCAGCACGGCGCCGTCAGTTCGGAGGCGGCAACCGCGATGTCCGAGGGCGGAAGAGCGCGGTTCGGCACCGACGTCTGTCTCGCCATCACAGGGATCGCCGGCCCCGGCGGGGGGACGGCGGGGAAAGCGATCGGTACGGTATTCATCTCCGCCTCCAGTCAGAGCGGGACGCGGACGGAGCGCTTCCAGTTCTCCGGGGATCGTCAGGGCGTCCGGCGGCGCGCGATCGACGCTGCACTGGAGATGGCGCTCGACATCCTGGCGGACGGCTGAGCGGATTGCAGGGCCTCCCACACGTCAGTCGGTTCGTTCGCTCGGCGCGGGCCGCCTGTCCTTGATCGGTTTGCAGACCCTGTGCTAGCATCCGTGCAATGAAGCCCCGTACGCGAAACAGGTGGAAGTACGCCGTCTCGATCGTCCTCGGCCTCGGACTCCTCGGGGGCGTCCTTTACTTCGTCGGCTGGCGTCGGATCTTCGCGGAGATGCGCGCCCTCGGCGTACCCGGGATCTCCGGTATCGTGGGTAGCGTCCTGCTCGCGATGGCCGCCTGGACGCTCTCGTGGTGGATCATCCTTCGCTCCTACGGAATTCGACTTCCCCTGTCACAGGTGATCGGCGCTCGTCTGAGCGGCTACGCGATCAGCTACCTCACTCCGACGCTCTACTTCGGGGGCGAACCGGTCCGTGCTCTGATGGTCACCGGGAAGACCAACGCTCCGACGACGCGGGTCTTTGCCACGGTCTTCCTCGAGCGTTTCCTCGGGGGGCTGAGTATGATTGTGTTCATCCTGGTCGGGAGCTTCTTCGCCATCAGTTCCCCGACTCTCGCGTGGCCGGAGAAGCGGCTGCTAATCTCCGGCGTAGGGTTCATCACGTTCTGGATCCTCGTCGGCCTCGTCGACTTCGCCTGGAACCTCAAATGGATCAGCCGGGTAATCCGTCTCCTCGGCGCCGTGTTCCGGCGCTGGCGCGAGCCGCTCAAGCGAGCGGCGGGCAAGGTCTCGGAGACCGAGGACGAGATCCACTTCGCGTTCACCAAGCACTGGAAGGGGACAGCGCTGGCCTTCGTGGTGCAGCTCCTGGCGACCTTCTTCGTCTACATGCGCCCGCAGGTCTTCTTCTACTTCTCGTCAGGTCAAGTCTTCACGTTCCCGCAGCTGTCGCTCCTGTTCACCCTCACCGTGATCCTCCTGTCGTTCTTCCTGTGGATTACGCCCGGAGGGATCGGCACCGGAGAAGCGGCGATCATCGGGATCTTCCACCTCGTCGCGCCGTCGGTCTCCAACCAAGGCGCCGTTGCCTTCTCGCTGATGTTCAAGTTTGCCGAATCGATCCTCGTTGCGATCGGTCTGTACTACCTGGCTCAGCGCGGGATCGCGCGAATCGGACGGAGACGCCCTTCCGAGGAGGCTCCTCCGCCTCTCGATCCGTAGCAGCAACTGCAGGAGACAACTCGGACCACGATTTCCCCACGGAGCGGTTGCACGGCAGAGGGTTCACTAGGGGATCGGATGAAACTCGCGAGAGCCGAGAAAACTCGCGCCGTACAACCCGATCAACCCGCCGAGGACCAACCCGAGGAGAAGATTGATCAAGCTGACACCGAGGATTCTCCCCCCGCTCGTCAGTCCCTCGAGGATCGCGGGGGGAGTCCCCTGGGAAACGACGACGTAGTGCATCACGTAGAGGATAACAAGCAGCAGGAGGCCGGCGAGGAAACCGATCAGGATCCCGATCCCCACCGTGAGTGGAAGGACCGTCCGTTCCGAGATCCCGGAGAGGCGCAGCAGTCGGATCTCCCCGGCGAAGCTGCGCAGCAACTCGCGGTAGCCGCTCCGCGCGAAGAGCAGGCTGAGCGCGATGGTCACGAGGAGGGCCGACAGAAGCCCGATCCGAGCCGCCGTCGAGAGCGGCGATCGATCCGGCTCACGCTGGCTCCTCCGCTCGACCACCTCGGTCACCCCGTTCAGTGATCGCAGTTCGCCGATTAGCTCCGACGCCGCATCGGACGACGCTGGGCTGATCACGAAGACGCCGCCGGACGCGCCGTATTCGAGCTCCTGGGAGAACCGGAAGACGACGCGCTCGACATCCTCTCTCGCACGGATCTCGAGGTACATGCGGTCGACCGTCGCCGAGGAGAGCCGAGGCGACAAGTGAACTTGGATCTCCTCGATCGGCAACGAGCCATCCTCTCCGGCCTCCGCGAGCGACGGCGACGGCACAAGGAAGAACGTCCCGACAACGGCGAGGAAGACGAAAAGGAGCAACCCCGTGAGTGCGAAGAACAGGGCACTCCGTGCGCGGATCGACCCGAGTAGCTCGCGGAACAGGAACAAGAACGGGTTCATGACTCAGTCACCGCCCCGTCGACGAGCCGCACAACCCGTTGTCCGCGCGTCACGTCAGGTAGCGGCCCCCGCATCGCCGCGACGACCGTCAGGTGGCCCGTGTGCAGCCGATCGATCAACAGGCAGGCCTCCGCGCCTTCGTTGGCGTCCAATCCTTCGAGTGGCTCATCGATCAGCAGGAGAAGCGGATCGTCGCAGACTGCCAGCGCCAATCCGAGGCGAACGCGATCGAGCGAGGAGAGCTCCGCTGCCTCCACGCCCTGCTGCCGAATCAACCCCGTCGCCTCGAGGGCCAGGATCGCCTTCTCTTCTGCCTGCTCACGGAAATTCCCCAGGGACCGCAGCTTGAACAGGACATTCTCATGCACCGTTCTGGCGAGCGGAGCGAACCCCTGCGGCAAGTACCCGATTCGCTGGCGCAGCTCGAGCCTCCTCTGCGGGCTCAGGCGGCCCACGTTCCTCCCGTGGACGAGGATCTGCCCACGCTGCGGCGGGAGTTGCCCTCCGAGCAATCCGAGAAGGAGCGACTTCCCGGACGACGCAGGGCCAACGAGGTAGAGCATCTCCCCCTGCTCGACGTGGAGGTGGATGTCCTCGAGGACCTTGACCCCGTCTTCCGTGGAGAAGTGCAGCTCGGAGACCTGAATCATCACGGCCATTGGGCCACCGCGTACCGCTTCTTCCCGGCCAAGTCAGACTCCATGCGGACATCGACGAAGCCGCCTTCCCCCAGCATCGCAGTCACTGCGACGTCCTGGCCGTGGCCGACCTCGAGAAACACAAGGCCAGCGGAGTTCATGTGCTCCGGCAGTGCCCCGATCAGCTCGGCGATTTCTTGCAGGCCGCCGGGACCGCCATCGAGGGCCACACGAGGCTCGTGCTCTTTCACTTCCGCCGGAAGCTCCTCTAACTCCTCCTCGTCGACGTACGGAGGATTCGATGCAATCAGATCGTAGGTTCCCGTGACGCGATCGAACCAATCGCTGTCGACGAATGTGATCCGATCCTCCACGTCGTTCAGCGCGGCGTTCCCTCGCGCGAGTTCGAGCGCGCTCTTCGAGACGTCGACCGCAGTCACTGCCGCTTGCGGGAAGTACCGCGCCAGGCAGACGGCGATCACACCGGTTCCCGTCCCCAGATCGAGACACGCGATGTCGCGATCGCGAGGCACGAGCTTGAGAATGTGGTCGAGGAGCTCTTCGGTCTCCGGACGCGGGATCAACGCGTCTCGAGTCACTCGGAAGCGAAGGCCGAAGAAATGGACTTCGCCGATCAGGTGTTGAAGGGGGGCCCCGTCCCGCCGCCGCTTGACAACCGTTCGGTAACGGGTTCGTTCGTCGACCGTGAGGGGTTGATCGGGTGAGATGTAGAGATTGAGCCGCTCGACATCGAGGGCATGTGCGAGAAGGATCTCAGCTTCCAACCGCGGCTGAACGATCCCGGCAGCTTCAAAATAGCCACGAGTCCAGTTTAGAACCTCGCGGATGGTCCACTCGCCACTCAGTGTCGTCCCCCCCCACCCACGAAGGCCGACAGCCCACATTTGCCCAATACAATAGCGAAATCTTGTTGCCAATACAAGCGCTCCGTATAATGAAATACTCTAACGAAAGCGAAGCGGAGCCTGCAGAAGGGCCAGCTTCCGTGGCTTCGGGGAGGCATGGTATTGTGGTCTCTTTTCTTTTATTCTTTTCCGTGATCGCTGCCGGCGGAGCTGTTTCCGCGGTCTATCGTTTCTTCCCCGCCCTCTTGGGCCTGCCTGCGTCCTTATCCAGTCTGATCCTCGGCGCAATCGCCGGTGGGGTGCTCGCCGCGCTCCTTCACCAGATTTGGGGACGCTTGTTCCCTGTTTGGCTCAATGAGAATGCGGAGATCCGGTGTGTCAACAGCTTCGTCGTCGGACTCGGCGCGACCCTGATCGGAATTGTGTTTCACTTCGCACTCGGCATCGCTTTCCCACCCGGGAGCGCGGTGCGTGTCGCACAGGGATTCTTCCTCATCGGGAGCACGCTCGTCGGCCTAAGGATCGGTTTCTCGCTCGACGGCCCGATCTGGCAAACCGGGGAGGGCTCACAGCTCGGCGCGCGAAACCGTCGCCACAGAACGTCGGACGGCAAGCTCCTCGACACAAGCATCATCATCGACGGTCGGATCGGAAGCCTCCTTTCGACCGGCTTCATTGAGGGAGAGATCCTCGTCCCCGAATTCGTCCTCGCCGAGCTTCAGAACATCGCCGACTCGTCTAACAGTCTACGGCGCCGGAAGGGGAGGCGCGGTCTCGACATTCTGAACGAGCTGATGCACGACGAAAGCGTATCGATCCGCGTCCTCACCAAGGACTACCCTTCGATTCGCGAGGTCGATCGGAAGTTGAT
>CBFCYU010000018.1:0-16976 GCA_965602415.1 uncultured bacterium
GTATCCAGCTGTTCGCGATCGCCAAGGTGACCGTGCGGGCGAACATCGATCGGCTCGTCGGAGGCGCGACGGAGGAGACCATCATCGCCCGCGTCGGCGAGGGAATCGTTTCCGCGATCGGATCGGCCACATCGCACAAGGAGGTCCTCGAGAACCCGGACAAGATCTCCAAGCTCGTTCTGGAGAAGGGCCTCGACGCCGGCACGGCGTTCGAGCTGTTGTCGATCGACATCGCCGACGTCGACGTCGGGAAGAACATCGGCGCGCAGTTGCAGACCGATCAGGCCGAGGCCGACCTGAAGGTCGCCCGTGCCAAGGCCGAGGAGCGCCGAGCGATGGCCGTCGCCCGCGAGCAGGAGATGACGGCCCTGGTCCAAGAACGGCGGGCCGCGGTCGTCGAGGCGGAGGCTGAGATCCCACGCGCGATGGCCGAGGCGTTCCGAGCCGGGAACTTCGGGATCATGGACTACTACCGGATGAAGAACGTTCAGGCCGACACGAAGATGCGCGAGGGGTTCGCCGCGGACGATCAACACTCGCCGCAGACCGGGATGGAAGGCGCGTAGATGAAGACTCCGGCCTCGCCGCTCGAACGACTTCGAAGGCTCGTGAAGGAGGACCCACGCTCTGCGATCCTCCTTCACGAAATCCTCGGCCCTCCGCCGGGATTGCGCCCCCCAGAGAAGGCCGACGCCTAGTACCTTTGGAGCGTCCGATGTCCAGTGCAGTCTCTCTTCGAGGTCGGGGTTGCATTTGGCACGCGCGACCCATCCTACTAGAATAGGCCTCTGGTGAGGTTGGTGAAAAGGATCCCCGACTTGTTGACGATGTCACGAGGGTTGATTGCTGCGGCGATCTTCTCGCTTGGCCTCGTTGAGAGACTCGATCTCCTCGTAACGAGCGCGTTGCCGACAGTCCTGCTCCTAACGATGCTCGGTTGGACGACCGACATTCTCGACGGACGCCTGGCGCGCAAGTACCACAAACCGCCGACGTGGGTCGGAGAGAAGGAGTTCGCCTTCGACATGGCGATGGTCTTCTCCGGCCTCTGCTACCTCGTCCTGTCCGGGTTCATCCCGTTCGTCCCGGCGATCCTCTACGTGATGGTCGCCGCCGCGTTCATTGCCTACTTCCGCTCGAAGATGGTGACGATGTCGTTCGCCACACCGGTCGTCGCCCTGCCCCTGATCGTCGCCTACTTCGAGGCCCCTCACGCGCTGATCTGGTACGTCGTTTGGATCGCCGCGGCGCTCGTCTTCGACTGGCGTCGGTTCAGCGGGGTCGTGCGGGAGTTCGTCCACAACGCGCGAAACCTGTCGGGACGCTAGAACAGTCGATCGGGCCTCTCCTGCCCGAGGTAGGCCAGCGCACGTTCCGTGGCAATTCGCCCCTGCGGCGTCCGCTGGATCAGTCCCTCTTGCAGGAGGAACGGCTCGACGATGTCGGTGATCGTGTCCCTCTCTTCCGACAACGCCGCAGCGAGCGTATCGAGCCCGACCGGACCGCCGGCGAACTTGTCGATCAACGTCACGAGAACGGCGCGATCGAGTTCGTCGAGGCCTCGTTCGTCGATCCGCAACATCTCCAGTGACCTCCGCGCGGTCTCGGCGTCGATCGTTCCTCTCCCCTTGACCTCGGCGTAGTCGCGCGTCCGGCGCAGGAGTTGGTTGGCGATCCTCGGAGTGCCCCGGGCACGCTTGGCGAGCTCGTCGGCCCCGTCGTCCGTCACCTCGATCCCGAGGATGCGGCCGGTGCGGATGACGACCGTCTTGAGGTCCTCGACCGAGTAGAAGCCGACCCGGAACTTCACTTCGAAGCGATCACGCATCGGTGCCGAGATCAGGCCGGCCCTCGTCGTCGCCCCGACGAGGGTGAACGGAGGAAGGTCGATCCGGAGCGACTGGGCGTTCGGCCCCTCGCCGAGGATGATGTCGATCTTGTAGTCCTCCATCGCCGGGTAGAGGATCTCCTCGACGTTTCGCCTCAACCGATGGACCTCGTCGATGAAGAAGACGTCGTGCGGCTGAAGGTTCGTCAGGATCGCGGCCAGGTCGCCCGCCTTTTCGATTGCCGGTCCGGAACTGATCCGAATATCGACTCCCATCTCCGCTGCGATGATCTGGGCGAGCGTTGTCTTCCCGAGGCCCGGGGGACCGTGCAACAGGACGTGATCCAACGACTCGCCGCGCTTCTTCGCCGCGGCGATGTAGATGCGGAGCTTCTCCTTGATCTCGTGCTGGTTGATGTACTCATCGAGTGACGTGGGGCGCAGAGTGTGGAGGGCCACTTCGTCCTCATCCAATCGAGCTCCGGCGATCCGTTCCGACCTCATGTCGACCCCATTGTACCGGTCACTCACGGCCTGCTCCAATACGCAACACGCACTGCCTGTCTCGATCCCCGGCGGTGGTGTACTATCCGCGACGAGGGGACCATGGCAGACACAACGGTAGTCAGCATCGGAACGTTCGACGGCATTCACCGCGGGCACCAGGCGATCCTGTCTGAGGTCCGGCGCCAGGCCGGGCAACGTCGGCTCAGCAGCATCGCGTACGCGTTCGGTGTGCCGCCGAGGCTGCAGGTCGGAGAAGGTCCCGAGAGAAGCCTCCTTCTCCCCGAGTCGATCAAGGTCCGTGCCCTCCTCCGCTCGGTAGACCGGGTCGTCCGCGCCCCGTTCCCCGAGGTGCGCGATCTCTCGCCGGCCGAGTTCGCCGAGGAGATCCTTCTCGCGCAACTGCACGTGGAGTCCATTGTCATCGGGCGGTCGTTCCGCTTTGGCGCTCAACGCGCCGGGGACCCGGAGACCCTTCGGTCCCTCGGCAAGCGGCACGGCTTCTCCGTCACCGTCATACCGCCGGTCCTCGTTCACGGCGCCCCGGTCAACAGCACCCGCATCCGTTGTCTGCTCTCCGACGGTGACGTCACAGGCGCCGCTGCGCTTCTCGGGCGTCCACCCGTTCTCATCGGAGACGTGAAAGCCGGCGACCGGGTTGGCCGAACCCTCGGGTACCCGACAGCGAATCTCACGGTCGACCCGTATGTTCTCCTCCCGGATCACGGCGTCTATGTCGTCCGCGCGTTCATCGGCGATCTGTCCGATTCCACTCCCTGTCCCGCCCTCCTCTACGTCGGTACCCGCCCGACACTCAAGAACAAAGGAGGAGAGCTGCGTTGTGAAGTGCATCTACTCGCCCCGCCGGAAGGCGAGCTGTTCGGCGAGCAGATTGAGGTCCATCTGCTGGAGCGTCTGCGCGGGGATCGGACCTTCGCGTCCCTCGAAGACCTCCGGCTTCAGATCGAGCGGGACACCGATCGCGTGCGCGGAATCCTCACCCGATTCTCCGAGCCCTCGGCGCCGATCGGCGGTTGAAAAGGGTACTTCCGTCACCTACCATCTGCCCGGCATGTTGGCGTTGGGAGTCGATACATCCGAGCCGGTCGGTGGCGTGGCCCTTTACGACGGACACGGGCTCGCCGACGAGCGCTGGATGGACCACCTCCTCCAGCATGCCGAGCAGCTGTTCCCACTGATCGAGGAAACTCTGAGTGGAAACGGCGTGAGCAGAGATCAAGTCGGGCTGGTGTGTATCAACCGCGGCCCCGGATCGTTCACCGGTCTACGGATCGGACTCGCGGCGGTCAAGGGCTTCTGCCAGGCCAGCGGTGCCGCGCTGGTCGGTGTCGACGGCGCGGACGCATACCGAGCACGGATCGCTGAGGCCAAACGGGTCTGTGCGATCGTGGTTAGCCGACGGGACCTGCACTACGTGCAGTTCTTCGTTGGCTCACGCCCGCGAGGGCCGATGAGACTGATGCCGCGACCGGAGCTGGTGGAGACCTTGCGCGGTGAACGGCGAGAGGTGACCCTTGTCGGAAGCGGCGCGCCGGGAATCGGTGACGCGCTTCGAGGGCAGCCGATGATTCGGATCGCACCGGAGGAGGCGAATCAGCCTTCTCCACTGTGGATAGCGAAGCTCGGTTGGAATGAAGACCCGGCTGACCAACTCTATGAGGTCGAGCCGCTATACGTAGAGCCCCTCCTCGCCTGAGGAGGAGCGTTCTGAGGTGACAGGAACATGTCAAGAGTCTGTGAGATCTGCGGGAAGAGACCGGCCGCCGGGAACACGGTCAGCCATTCGAATCGCCACACTCGGCGGGTGCGTGCACCGAACATACAGCGCGTCCACGCGATCGTCGACGGGAAGAAGAAGTGGATCCGTGCTTGTACCCGGTGCATCAAGTCGGACCGGGTCGTCAAGGCGGCGTGATCGATCGCGCCCTGCGGATTGGAGCGACGCAGCCAACCATGCCCGAGAATGCGGTGAACCCCGCCTCGAAAGAGGATCCTGAACTCGTCGGTGGCGAGATCGTCGGTGTCGAGGACACTCGGATCTGCGTCCGCCTGGATTCGGGAGTGATGGGTTTCGTGACGCCACCTGAGCAGGCGAAGATCGACATGATTCACGTCGGGCAACGCGCGACGTTTCGCGTCGTAACGACCGATCCGGCCGGTGTCCCAACCCTCGCATTCACCGAGAGCCAGGACGGCTTCGCTACGGAGGAACCGTTCGATCGCGAGGTCGGCCGACTACACAACGCGCTGGCTAACCATCATCCATCTCATCCATCGAGCTCCGGTCGTCCCGTCGAGCGCGTCCATCTCGGCGAGGAGCAGATCCGACAGTGGATCGGCCGCGTCGAGAGACGCCTCGGTCGCCTCCGCAAGAATCGGGCGAAGCGGCTGAACGAGGAGTTCTACAGCGGCTCATAGGGGGAGGTCCTCATGCCGAGAGGAGCGGTCGTCATCGACACCGAGCGGTGTAAAGGTTGCGGACTGTGCATCGCAGCGTGTCCCCAGCAGGTCCTCGCGTTCTCCGGCACGCTGAACAAGAGCGGATACAACGCCGCTCACGTCGAGCGTCCGGAGGCCTGCATCGGATGCGGATTCTGCGCGATGACTTGTCCCGACATCGCCATCGAGGTGTACCGTGAGAAGGTCCCGAGCTGAGGAGGGGAAATGGGTGAACGACTGCTGTTGCGCGGGAACGAGGTGATTGCCGAGGCCGCGATCCGTGCCGGCTGCCAGTGCTACTTCGCGTATCCGATCACCCCGCAGGCCGAGTTGCTCGAACACATGGCGCGGCACATGCCCCGCCTCGGCCGCACGTTCGTTCAGGCCGAGAGTGAGATCGCCGCGGTCAGCATGGTCTACGGAGCTGCGGCGACCGGCGTCCGCACGATGACCTCGTCCTCCTCGCCGGGGATCAGTCTCAAGCAAGAAGGGATCTCGTACCTCGCGGGCTCGAATCTCCCGGCGGTGATCGTCAACATCGTTCGTGGCGGACCCGGTCTCGGAAACATCGCGCCGTCGCAGTGCGACTATTTCCAGGCGACGAAGGGTGGCGGCCACGGGGATTACCACATGATCGTCCTCGGTCCGTCGACGGTCCCCGAGGCGGGGCGGCTGACGATGCTCGCCTTCGACCTCGCCGATGAGTATCGCATCCCGGTGATGATCCTCGCCGACGGGATACTCGGTCAGATGATGGAGCCGGTCGAGCTGCCCGATCCCGTCGATCTCGGCAGCCTCCCGGCGAAGGACTGGGCGACGACCGGCGCCGCGGGACGCGATCCGAACATCATCCTCAGTTTCGACCTCGATCCGGAAAAACTAAAACAAATGAACCTCGCTCTCCAAGAGAAATACCGCGAGATCGAGGCAAGCGAGGTCCGGTACGAGGAGACTGACACAGAAGACGCCGACATCGTCATCGCCGCGCACGGAACGGTCGCTCGGATCGCGAAGAGCGTCGTCCGGATGGCCCGTGCAGGAGGGATCAAGCTCGGCCTGTTTCGACCGATCACGCTGTGGCCGTTCCCGTACGAGCCGCTCCGCGCGCTGTCCGACCGCGTCGATACGGTGCTGACGGTCGAGATGAGTGCCGGTCAGATGTGGGAGGACGTCCGGCTCGCGGTCGCGGAGCGCGCCGCCACTCCGTTCTACGGGGAGCTCGGTGGCGTCGTCCCCACCCCACGTGGGATCCTGAACGAGGTGAGAGAACATGCCGAATGACGTCACCGCCATGGTCAAGGTGTTCGAACGCCCGAACAGCCTCACTGACGCGCGGTTCACCTACTGCCCGGGATGCCACCATGGAATCATCACGCGGATCATCGGCCAGGCGATCGACGACCTCGACATCGCCGAGCGGACGGTCGGGCTTGCCCCGGTCGGTTGCTCGGTCTTCGGTTACCTGTGGTACAAGTGCGATGCCATCCAGGCCGCGCACGGAAGGGCGAGCGCGGTGGCAACGGGGGTGAAGCGGGCGCGGCCCGATCTGATCGTCTTCTCGTACCAAGGAGACGGCGACTTCGCCAGCATCGGCACGGCCGAGTCGATCCACGCCGCGAACCGCGGTGAGAACATCACCGTGATCTTCGTCAACAACCAGATCTACGGGATGACCGGCGGGGAGCTTGCCCCGACGACGCTGGTCGGTCAGAAGACATCGACCACGCCGGACGGCCGAGATCCAAGACTATTCGGGTATCCGATCCGGTTCTCGGAGATCATCGCGCAACTCGACGCGCCGGCCTACGTGACCCGGCAGGCGCTGTACGACACGA
Source organism: uncultured bacterium (assembly GCA_965602415.1). GTDB lineage: Bacteria > Bipolaricaulota > Bipolaricaulia > UBA7950 > UBA9294 > JANQEA01. The sequence continues at coordinate 6,628 of CBFCYU010000018.1, forward strand.
AGCGGATCAACGACGCGACGGCGGCGATCAGGAAGGCGTTCGAGTACCAGGTGGCGGGGAAGGGGTACTCGCTCGTCGAGGTCCTGTCCACCTGCCCGACGAACTGGCGGATGAGCCCGCTGCAATCGAACGAACACGTGGCCAACGTGGTGACCGAGGTCTTCCCGCTCGGCGACCTCATCGACAGGGGGTAGGATGGAACGCTCAGTCATCATCGCGGGATTCGGCGGCCAGGGAGTGATCCTCGCTGGGAAGATCCTCGCTCGAGCGGGGATGGACCACGGGCTCGAGGTGACCTGGCTTCCTTCGTACGGACCGGAGATGCGCGGCGGAACGGCGAACTGCACCGTCATCCTCTCCGACGAGACGGTTGGCTCACCGATCGTCGATGAACCATCGGCGCTGATCGCGATGAATCAGCCGTCACTCGACAAGTTCGAACCGATCGTCGCCTCAGGGGGAGCCGTCGTTGTCAACAGCTCGCTCGTCGACCGGGTGGCCGAGCGCGACGACCTCAACGTGAGCTACCTTCCGTTCAACGACCTTGCCGCATCGGCCGGAAACCCTCGGACGATCAACATGGTCGCCCTCGGAGCCTACCTCAAGGCGTCCGGCGCGATCCCGCTGGAGGTCGCCCGGCAAGCGATGTCACGGATGCTCGAGGAGACCGGAAAGGCGAAGCTGATCGACGCCAACAGCAAGGCGCTCGAGGAGGGCTACAACGCCGTCTGAATCGATCCGCATCGTCACGCACGAGAACGTCTTCCACGGTCGACTCCTCGATGTCTACGTCGATCGGATCGAATCGCTGGAGGGCGCACAAACGACGAGAGAGATCGTCGTCCATCCGGGCGCGGTGGCGATCGTCCCGGTCCTGCCAAATGGCGACCTCCTCCTCGTCCGCCAGTATCGTCACGCCGTCCGAGCCGACCTGTGGGAGATCCCGGCCGGGAAGATCGAGCCGGGCGAAGACGCTCTCTCCGCTGCGCGGCGCGAGCTTCGGGAGGAGACCGGATACGATGCCGAAGGCTGGAGCCAACTCGCCTCTTTCTTCACCTCGCCGGGCTTCTCGAACGAACGGATTACCCTGTTCCGCGCGTCCAATCTGCGGCAGGTCGAACCACCGAGCGCCGACGAGATCGCGGAACAGCTCGCTCTCCCGATCGAGCAGGCCGAGCGGATGATCCTCTCGTCGGAGATCACCGACGCCAAGACGATCCTCGCGCTTAGTTGGCTCCTCAGCCAAGCGCGTAAAGCGGACTAAGACCCCGAATGTCTCGCCGACACACCCACCGCTGGAGAGGGCAGAGAGCCGAGTCCTCACGCTTCTTCCGGTTCGGCCTAACCCCGGATGGGACATACCGATTCGACCCGTCCGCCCTCCCTCCACAGCTGGGCATGATCGGAACGGGAGAGCTCGGCGGCAAGGCACGGGGACTCCTGTTCGCGATGAAGTCGATGAACGACGAAGCGCAACGGATGGAGTTCCAGCACCTGCTTCGATTCCCGGACTCCACGGTGCTGACATCGGAGATCTTCGATGCCTTCATGGAACGGAACAGGCTGCAGGACGACGTGCGCGCCGGATGCGAGGGAACGATTACCCTCGAGGAACTCGACGAGCGGATCGTCGCCGCGACGTTTCCACCCGAGTGGACGGAGAAGCTGGTGCCGCTCCTCGAACGGGAGACTCGACCGCTCGCCGTTCGCTCCTCGTCGATCATGGAGGACGATCCCGATCATTCCTTCGGCGGGATCTATCTCTCGGACTTCGTACCGAACAGCGGACCGCTCGACGTGCGCCTGGAGCAGCTGACCGCGGCGGTCAAGCGCGTCTACGCATCGACGTTCGCCCCGAACGCGCGCGCATACCGGAAGCGACACGGCCTCGATTGGAAGAAGGAGAGGATGGCGATCCTCATCCAGAACATGATCGGGAGCCACTACAACCATGAGCTGTTCTATCCGCTCGTCGGGGGCGTCGCGTTTTCTCGCAACTACTACCCTTGGACGGACCGCCTGAAACCGGAAGACGGCGTCGTCCGTCTCGTCGTCGGCACCGGAACGCGGGCCGTGGGACGGGAGTACGCACGCGTGTTCTCCCCCCGGCTTCCTGGACTTCGACCCGAGGGATTCGACGTCGGCACGATCGTCCGCTACTCGCAGGAAACGGTCGACGTCTTGGACATGGCGGCCGGTCGTCTCGCACAGCGCAAGCTGAACGAGCTGGACAATCCACTCCTCTCGACGATCTGCTCCCGCGTCGACTCGAACGGCGATCTCCGCGAACCGCTGTCCGCCGTACCAGTGGTCGCTCCCACCGAGCGACTGCTCGCTTCCTTCACCCGGCTGATCGGGACGGACGCTATCATGCCGCTGACCCCGCTGATCCGCGAGCTGCTCCGCGCACTCGGTGAGTTGCTGCAGCTACCGATCGACATCGAGTTCGCGATCGACTTCTCCGGCCCCGAGGCCGCCGCGGCTGGGTCGCCTCTGTTCTACCTCCTGCAGGTCCGCCCCCTCGGGAATCGCCCCGAGCATCGCCACATCCATCTGCCGCGCATCCGTGAAGATCGACTGGTGTTGGAATGCCGCCAGGTCCTCGGGAACGGGAGGATCGACAGCGTTCGGCATCTCGTGCTCGTCTCGCCGGATACGTATCGGTGGGACAAGGCCCACGAGATCGCTCGATCCGTCGGCCGGATCAACCACAAGCTCTCCGAGCAGGAGGAGCCCTACGTCCTGATGGGACCAGGGCGCTGGGCATCGACAAACCCTCAGCTCGGCGTCCCGGCGCAGTACAACGAGATTTCCGGTGCGTCGGTGATCGTGGAGATGTCGACGGAATCCTTCGCCCCCGAGCTCTCCTATGGGACCCACTTCTACGCCGACATGGTCGGAAGCGGTGTGCTCTACCTCCCCTTTCGGGAAGAGAGCGGGGATCGGCTGAACCGCGACCTCTTGGAAAGACAGGAAGTGGCCTATCGAGACGAGTTCGTGACCCACTATACCTTCCCGAAGGGACTGAGAGTCTTCGTCGACGGCGAGCACCAGCGGGGCGTCATCGCCCTGCAGCGTTCGCGCGGGGATCGCAGCGTCCGCCCACGACGACGGCTTCCCACGGATTGACAACGAGCCCGATGCGACCCTCCGAGACGCGGTAGCCCCGCCCGCTGAGCGCGTCGATGAGGACGCCGTCTCCGAACGGCACTTCGATCGACACGCTCGCGGCTTCGTCGCCTCCGAACAGCCCCACGACGAGGATCCCTCCTCCGCCTCCAGCTCTGACGCAGCTGACGATTCGTTCCTCCGTGCAGTGGGGGAGCCACAGGCTGTTCGGCGAAGAATCCGTAACCAGTTCGAGATGCTCGGACCGGACGGCGAGAGCCGTTCGGATCGGCGCGACGATCTCCCGCCCAATCGAAGGAGACCGGGCTGCACAGTGCCAGTCGCTCAGGCGGATGCCTCGCGATCTCTTCCGCCGAGAAGTCGAGTCCGGTGTTGGCCGGCTCGATCAAGGGAAACTGACCGCCTTGCTTGTTCTTTTCGTCCCGGGCCGGCTACTCGAACAGGTCGACGAGATAGAGGAGCCCCTCGTCGACCGGCCGCGGGTTGGCGAGTGCGTCGCAGAGCGGAACCGGAACGATCTTCGTCCCGTGGATCGCTGTCATTACGTCGAACTGCCCACGCAGCGCGAACTCAATCGATGCAGCCCCGAAGCGCGTCGCGAGGATCCGGTCGAACGGCGACGGACTTCCACCGCGCTGCAGATAGGCGAGATTGGTGACCCGCACTGGGATCTGCATCCGCTCGGACAGCTGATTTGCGACGTACTGCCCGACACCGCCGAGCCGCGCGTGGCCGAACGCATCGACCTCTGCCTCCGCAATGAGTTGGCCCTCCTTCCCCTCCGGCTCAGCACCCTCGGCGATGATGACGATGCTGAACCGCTTCTTCAGATGCTCCCGCCGCTTGATCTTCCGGAAGATCGAATCGACGTTGAACCTCTGCTCCGGAATCAGGATGACATCCGCACCGCCGGCTACACCTCCCATCAGGCTCAGCCATCCGGCGTCCCGCCCCATGACCTCGAGGATCAGTACCCGGTGATGCGACGCAGCCGTTGTGTGCAGCCGATCGAGCGCGTCGGTGATCGCCCCCAGTGCCGACGAGAACCCGAGCGTGTAGTCCGTCATCCCGATGTCGTTGTCGATCGTCTGCGGAATCCCGATCGCCTTCACACCGTACTCGCCCAGGCGATGAGCTACGCCGAGCGTGTCGTCGCCACCGATGGCGATGAGGAAATCGACGGCATTCACCGCCAGGATCTCAACGACCTTCTCCGGGCCGTCGCTTATCCTGAATGGATTCGTCCTGGAGCTCCTCAAGATCGTTCCACCGACGTGCAAGATCCCCGAGACGTCGATTTGCGTCAGCGGTCGGACCAGATTCTCGATCGGCCCCTTCCACCCTTCCTCGAATCCAACAACGTCGACCCCGTGCTTGTTTCCGAAGCGGACGATCGAGCGAAGGGCGGCGTTGATCCCGGGGGAATCCCCCCCGCCCGTCAGAACCCCGGCCCTCATCAATGGCCCTCCTTGTTCTCCCACAGCGTCTTCCGTCCGCTTCCGGCCTGCTCGATGAACACGAGCGCGATCTCGCGCACCTTCGCCCGAATGTCCTTCCCCACGGCGCGCGGATCGAAGACCTTCTTGTCCGGACTCCAATCGCCCTTCGCAAACAAGTTCACGACGTCGTCCTCCACGCCGTCGGGCGGGATGATCCCTTTCGCGTGCGCGGCGAAGAACTCGCACGCCGTCCGCCCATAGACGTACTGGTAGTGCGTGTCCTTGTTCAGTTTGCAGACGCCGTAGCCGATCATCTCGCGCACCTGCTCCGGGAGGAGTCCCGACGTCCCGTGGAGCACGAGCGGCGCGTCGAGATCGCTCTCCACGAGCCGATCGCGGATCCTCGCCGCGAGATCGCCTCGAAGCTCGAGGTCGCGCCCCTTCGAGACGCCGTGCTGCGTCCCGACGGAGATCGCCAGAAGGTCGGCCCCGGTCCGCTCCACGAACTCGGCGGCCTCATCAGGGTCGGTGTACAGAGCCTCGTCCGACGAGATCTCGTCCTCGACCCCCTTGATCTTCCCGAGCTCCGCCTCGATCAGAATCCCTGTCCCCCTTGCCTTCTCTGCGACCGTCCGGCTGACCCGGATGTTCTCCTCGAAAGCCTCTTGGGACGCGTCGATCATGATCGAGGAGACGAGGCGATCGTCGATCGCTTCCGCGATCAGCTCCGTTTCGTCCGCAGTGAAGTGATCGAGATTGATGAACACGCAGATCGGGTAAGGCTTGGCAAGTTCGCGGACCAGTGCCGAGAGGCTTCTGAGACCGGCCCGTTTGTCCCCCCCCCCGGCGAACTTCGCCGCCCCGGGGCTGATCTGGACTAGCAGATCCGAGCGCGCCTCCGCGTACGCTTCAAGAAGACCGATCAAGATGTTCGGCTCGGCGATGTTGTTCGCCATGAGCGCGAAGCGCTCGGTCTGCGCCCGGCGATACACCTCTTGCAGGCTCACTCCGTCACAGAATGGCATGGTCGTTTCCTCCTTCGACCGGGACGCTCATCCACTCGCAGTCCCTGTGCGTCGTTCCCTTTGATGAGTGATTTCGCGATCCACGGAGACCGGGTTGACCCCGCCGTTCCTGTGCAGATCGTACGCCCCGTGTCCGGATTCGACACGCTACTCTATCGGCTTCCCGCCGCTCGCTCAAGCGACTCACCCGGTCGTTCTCCCGGCTCACCGATCCGATCGAGAATCGCAACCGACTCGATGCTCCGGGACGCTGCGGTGAGCACCTCCACCAGCCACTTCATCGCGGGGTTCGCTTCGGTCGCCAGCCGCTCGCGGGAGACAATCCCCACTGCGTTCTCCAGCGACGTCGCACAGTCGATCGCCAGCCAACCGGATTCGGAAAGCCGTTTGGCCAGGAACCGGGCCGACGCCGTCATCCCGCGTCAGGCGGATCCCGACGCCGAGGAGCATCCACTTCATTCGTCTTCGAGTGGTGCGTCGCGATACCGACCGACCGCGCGGTACCGTCGAAATCGCTCGTCGACGATCCTCGCCGGCTTCAGCTTCACCAGTTCGGCCAGCTGGTGGACAAGCTCGTCCTTGAGAGCCGACGCGGTCCGGTCGAAGTCCTTGTGCGCGCCGCCGAGCGGCTCGGGGATCACGCCATCGATCAGCCCGAGGTCGTGCAAGTGGTCGGCGGTCAGGTTGAGCGCCTCGGCCGCCTCCTTCATCCGCTCCTTGTCCTTCCACAGAATCACCGCGGCGCTCTCGGGACTGATCACGGTGTAGACGGCGTTCTCCAACATCAGAACGCGATCGGCGAGCCCGATTGCCAGCGCCCCGCCCGAGCCCCCTTCGCCGATGACGACCGCGACAATCGGGACGCGCAGCCCGGCCATCGTCAGCAGGCTCTCGGCGATCGCGCCGCCGATGTTCGCCTCCTCCGACTCGAGGCCGGGATAGGCCCCCGGCGTGTCGATCAACGTGATGACGGGAAACCCGAATTGCTCCGCCAGTCGCATCACCCGGCGCGCCTTTCGATACCCCTGCGGTCGCGCCATCCCGAAGAAGCGCGCCTTGTTCTCCTCGGTCGAGCGCCCCTTCTGCTGCCCGACGACGACCACGACCCGCCCGTCGAGGCGGGCCAGCCCGGTCAGTAGTGCGCGGTCGTCGCCGTCGATCCGGTCACCGTGGAGCTCGTAGAAGTCGGTGAAGATCGCGTCGATGTAATCCAGGGAGTAGGGACGCTTTGGATGACGGGCGAGCTTCACTCGCTCCCAGTCGCTCAGGCTCGCGTACAATTCCTGTCGGAGTTCGTTGAGCTTCGTCTCGAGCCGCTCGATCTCCTTTGACAGGTCGATCCCGTCGGCGGCATTCAAGTGGCGCAGCTCTTCGATCTTCGCCTCGAGGAGGTCGAGTGTCCGTTCGTCGCTCATTGCGTCTCCACGAAGAAGCTGAGAAGCGACGAGAGCTCGTCTCGCATCCCATCGCGGCCGACGACGCGGTCGATCGCGCCGTGCTCGAACGCGAACGCGTCTGACTGGAAGTGCGACGGCAGCTCCTGGGGCATCGCGTTCTGGATTACCCGGCGGCCGGCGAACCCGATCAGCGCGCCACGCTCAGCGACGATGACGTCTCCGAGGCTTGCGATCGACGCTTGAACGCCACCCGAGGTCGGGTAGGTCATCACCGAGATGAACGGGAGCTTCTCCTCGGCCATCTTGGCACGGACGGCGACCGTCTTCGCCATCTGCAGCAAGGAGAAGAGCCCCTCCTGAACGCGTGCACCCCCGGACGACGAGACGAGAACGAACGGGCGTCGATTCGCGATTGCCGTTTCGATCCCGTGACAGATCTGCTCGCCGACGACCGATCCCATGCTCCCGCCGATGAACCGGAAGTCCATCACGCCGATCACGACGGGGAATCCAGCGATCGTTGCTCGTCCAACCAGGATCGCATCGCCTAAGCCCGTCTTCGCCTGCGCGTCGACAACTCGCTCCGGATACGGCTTTCGATCGGAGAAGCCGAGCGGATCGTCCGCCACGATCGGCAGGGTGACGTCCTCGAAGCTCCCCGCATCGACCACGAGTCCGATCCGTTCGACAGCGGTGAGGAAGAAGTAGTCCCCGCAGCTCGGGCAGATGTTGTTGTTCTCACGAACGCGCCGCTTGAAGACGAGCTCGCCGCAGGACTTGCATTTCATCCACAGGCTCTCGTCCGGCTCCCTGTCGAGGTCGACGCGAAGGTATTCCTTGTCCTTGAAGATTGGCATCCGTTCACCTCACCGTGCGTTTGCGAAACGGAGAGAAGCGGGGCCGCTTAGCCGACTCCTCCCTCGCGGCGGCCCCTTTGAGGCTGTCGGGAAGGACCGAGCCGCTCGACACGACCATCGACAAGGCGTCTTCCACCGGCATGTCGATGTACGTCACGAGCCGCTCGGGGATGATCAGCATCATCCCCGAAAGAGGATTCGGGGCTGTTGGAACGTAAACGAGGATACACTCCTCGCCGGTGATGTCCTGGATCTTCCCCAGCTCCTCGTTCGTGATCAGGCCGAGGACGTTGATCCCCTCCTTCGGGTATTCGAACATGACGACCTTCTTGAACGACGTCGTCGCTTCCCGGTTGAACAGGGCCCCGGTGAACTGCTTCAACGTCCCGTACATCTTCCGAACACCCGGAAACGAGAAGAAGATTCGCTCGAAGTAGTAGTGCAACGTCCGTCCGATGACGCTTCGGGTGATGATTCCGATCGCGAAGACGAGGAGGATCGTGATGATGATCCCGAGTCCGGGGATCCACCGCCCCAGAACCCGCTCGATGACCATCCCGAACGCCGTGTTCCTTCCCACCTGGCCGTCGATCAAGTTGTAGAGGGCCCAGACGATGAAGATCGTGGCCCCGACGGGGAGGATGGCCAGCAGACCGCTGACGAACATCGTCCGTAGCCAAAGGAGGAGCCTCTTCATCGTGCCTCGCTCGCTGCGTGTGGGTTTGCGCTTGACCGAATTATAGAGGATTCCGCGTATGATAGAGGATCATGCGGCGATTCGCATCGTGGCGCGTCGGCGTCGGTTCAATCCTTGTTGCCCTTCTCGTCGCCTACGCCGGTTTCGTCGGGCTCCGTGTCCTCTATCCGATCGCCTACACGTCCCAACTCGTCGACCTCGCCGGGGAGCATGCGCTCGATCCGGCTCTCGTCGCGGCCGTCGTCCGGTGCGAGAGCCGTTTTCAAGCTCAGGCGGTCTCCCCGCGAGGGGCGATCGGACTGATGCAGATCATGCCCGAGACGGGACGGTGGATCGCGCAGCAGCTGGAGATCCACGACTTCGAGGTCGACCGACTCTACGAACCGGACCTCAACCTTCGACTCGGAACGTGGTATCTTCGCTACCTGCTCGACCGGTTTGGCGCGCAGAACGAGGCGCTCATGGCCTACAACGCCGGCCCGCAGAACGCCGAGCGCTGGGCGGATGGCTCCGGCACGGTCTTCCCGGAGACGCGGGCGTACGTCGAACGTGTGTCGCGCTGTGTCTCGGTCTATCGCTTCTACTTCGCGGTGCCTTGGCTCCTTCGTATCATCCCATCCCTCCTGCTTTAGCGTTGCATGGAGGTACGCCATGGGCTAGACTTCGGCGCACGTTCGAAAGCCACTGTTTCAACATAGGAGGTCTCACGTGTCAGAGGGGATTCGTTGGGTCGAGAAGGACCCAGCCAAGGAGAACGTCTACTGGCCAACGCAGGCCCTGAAGGAGCGCGCGTGGATCGACGACGAGTCGATCTACGAGAAGGCGAAAGCCGATCCCGTCGCGTTCTGGGCCAGCCAAGCCGAGGAGCTCCATTGGTTCAAGAAGTGGGAGACGCCCTACGAGTACGCGCCCTACGCGTACAAATGGTTCGTCAACGGGAAGCTGAACCTCTCGTACAACTCGCTCGACCGCCACATCGAAGCCGGTCACGGCGACGACATCGCATTGATCTGGGAGCCCGAACCGACCGAGGAGCCGGCGCTCAAGTTGACCTACAACGAGTTGCACAAGCGGGTCTCCAAGTTTGCCAACGCCCTCAAGGGCCTCGGCGTCAAGAAAGGTGACGCTGTCGGGATCTACCTTCCGATGATTCCCGAGGCCATCGTCGCGATGCAGGCCTGCGCCCGCATCGGTGCCCCACACTCCGTCGTCTTCTCCGCCTTCAGCCCGGACTCGCTGCGCGACCGGATGGTCGACTGCGAGGCCAATGTGGTCATCACTTCCGACGGGTACTACCGCCGCGGCAAGCAGATCAACCTGAAGAAGAATGCCGCTGCAGGCATCGAGAACACAATGGTTGAGAAGCTCGTTGTCGTCCAGCGCACCGGCGCGGACGTGGAGATGACGCCGGGACGCGACCTGTGGTACCACGAACTCATGGCCGATGCGTCCGCCGACTGCCCGCCCGAGGAGCTCGACTCCGAGGATCTGTCATTCCTGCTTTATACGTCTGGCACGACCGGCAAGCCGAAGGGAATCATGCACACGACCGGCGGCTACGCCGTCCAAGCGCACGCCACCGCCAAGTGGAACTTCGACCTACATCCGGGTGATGTCTATTGGTGCACCGCCGACGTCGGGTGGATCACCGGGCACACGTACATCAACTACGCCCCCTTGATGAACGGCGTAACGACGCTGATGTACGAAGGTTCGCCGGACGCGCCGGACTACGGGCGGTTCTGGGCGATCATCGAGAAGCATAAGGTGACCCAGCTGTACACAGCGCCGACCGCCATCCGTAT
>CBFCYU010000019.1:0-15836 GCA_965602415.1 uncultured bacterium
GTTCGACGCGGCGATCCTGCCTCTAGCGGTTCGTGATATGGATCGCCCTCCCAAGGGCGTTCTCCGCGGCCTCCTTCAGGCCTTCCGGAAGCGTCGGGTGGGGATGAACCGCATAGGCGATCGCTTCCACGCTGAGTCCGCTGTGGATCACGACCGCGGCCTCCGAGATGAGATCGGACGCGTCGGCGCCGACGATCTGTGCCCCGAGGACGCGATGGTCGTTCGCGTCGGCGACGATCTGGAAGAACCCCGTCGGCTCGCGCATTCCGAGCGCCTTGCCGAGCGCGGCGTAGGGGAACCGGCCGACAAGCACGTTGTGCCCGCGCTCCTTCGCCGTCTGCTCGGAGAGGCCGACCGACGCGACTTCGGGATCGGTGAAGATCGCCTGAGGGATCGAGTCGTGGTCGAGCGATATCGGCCGTCCGCCGAACGAGTCGGCCAGCACGACGCCTTCGGCCGATGCCTTGTGGGCGAGCATCGGACCGGGGACCACGTCGCCGATCGCGAAGACACCCGGCATGCAAGTCTCCAGGTTCTCGTCTACGGCGAGAAAGCCGTTCGCTTCCGGCCTGACATCGATCGACTCGAGGCCGAGCTCAGACACGTTCGGGCGCCGCCCGACAGCCAGCAGCATCCGATCGGTTTCAACCATCTCGCCGTCGCGCAGGCGCAGGACGAGGCCGTCTTGCGCTCTCTCGTAGGATTCGGCTGCGGCACCCGTCCGGACGTCGATTCCCTGCTCCGCCAAGGAGCGCTTCAGTGCGCTGAGCACTCGGCGGTCGAGGTCGACGGTCGCGAGGATCTCGGGCAGGAGTTCGATCACGGTGACTCGGCTACCGAGGCGCCGGTAGATCGTCGCCAGTTCGAGGCCGATGACCCCGCCGCCGATGACGGTCAGTCGAGCCGGGATCTCCGGGAGGTCGAGGGCGTCGTCGGACGACCAGACCGCCGGCTCCGTGAATGCGAATCCGGGAAGCTCGATTGGCGATGACCCGGTCGCGAGGACGATCCGTTCCGCGGACAGGGATTCACCGGACGAAAGCGCGACGCGGCCCGCCCCGTCGAGCCGGCCGCGGGCACGGAACACCTCGACGCCGTTCTTCTCGAGGAGCGTGGCGATCCCCCCGACCAGCGTGGAGACGACGCCGTCCTTCCACTCGGCCAGCCGCGGCAGGTCGATCTCTGGCGGGCCGAACGCGATCCCCATCTCGCCTGCCGTGCGTGCTCGATCGAGAAGCCTCGTCGCAGCGTAGAGGGCCTTGGTTGGGATGCAGCCGCGGTTCAAGCAGACCCCGCCGAGCTCTCGCTCTTCCACCAGTCCGACGTGCAGCCCGAGTTGGGCGCATCGAATGGTGCACGCGTATCCCCCGGGTCCCCCACCGATGACGACGACCTGGTAGTCCATCTCATCCCCCCGGAGCAAACCGTACCCGGCGGGCGGTCGTCCGGCAAACCTCCCGGTTGATGGCCCGGGCGGATGGTTCGATAATCGCCAGCGATGACGGCCAACCGGAGCGAGCAGTTCCTCCTCGGATGCCATCTGTCAATCGCCAAGGGCTTCTCGCGTGCGATCGACGAGGCGGAGAAGCTGGGGAACAACGCATTGCAATTCTTCTCGCACAACGCGTCGGCATGGCGGATGAAGGACCTCACCGACGAGATCGCCGGGCGATTCCGCAACCGACGGTCAGCGTCGTCCGTCGGCTATCTCGTCGTCCACACGATGTACCTGCTGAACCTCGCCAGCCCCGACGAAGTTCTGTACGAACGCTCGATCGATGCGCTGATCGAGGAGGTCCGGCGGGCCGGGCTGCTGGGAGCCGACGCGCTGGTCACCCACCTCGGTGCCCACGTTGGGAGCGGCCTCGAGGCGGGGATCGACCGGATCGCCGGCGCGCTCGATTGGCTCGTCGGATCGCCGGCGTGGGACGAGGCGTCCGGTGTGCGCCTTCTGCTGGAGAACACAGCCGGCTCAGGGACGACAATCGGGTCCTCGTTCGACGAACTCGCGACGATCCTTGCCGCGGTCGCCGACACGACTCGGATCGGAGTTTGTCTCGACACGTGCCACGCGTTCGCCGCCGGCTACGACCTCCGGACCCGCAACGCATTCGCCGGGACACTGGAGCGATTCGATCGCACCGTGGGCCTCGATCGGCTGGAGATGATCCACCTCAACGACTCGCGGTCCCCGCTCGGGTCGCGGCGGGACCGACACGCCCACATCGGGCAAGGTGAAATCGGCGCGGCCGGGATCGGCGCCGTCGTCCGGCATCCTCGCCTTCGCGACACTCCGTTCGTGCTGGAAACCCCGAAAGCGATCGATGGTCGGGCGGATGCCGACCGGATAAACTTGGCGGCGGTCCGGAGGTTGCGGACGCAGGAGGAGGGCCCATGAAGCTGTTCATCGATACGGCGAACGTGTCGGAGATCCGAGAGATGGCCTGGCTGATCGACGGCGTGACGACGAATCCGACGCTCGTCGCACGGGAGAAGCGGCCGTTCGTCGACGTGATCGCCGAGATCTGCGACATCGTCGACGGCCCGATCAGCGCCGAGGTCACCGCGCTCGACACCAATGGGATGGTCTCCGAGGCACGCGACCTCGCCGCGATTCACGACAGTGTCGTGATCAAAATTCCGATGACCGAACGCGGGATGCAGGCGGTCAAACGGCTCTCCGCCGAAGGGATCCGGACGAACGTGACCCTCGTCTTCTCCGCCAACCAGGCCTTGCTCGCCGCCAAGTGCGGCGCGACGTTCGTGTCCCCGTTCGTCGGACGGATCGACGATATCGGGGGAGACGGTATGGGGCTGGTCGCCGAGATCCTCGAGGTCTACGCGAGCTACGCGTTCCTCACTGAGCTCCTCGCGGCGAGCATCCGCCACCCGCGACACGTCTTCGAGGCGGCAACCCTGGGCGCCGACATCGCGACCGTCCCCTACACTGTGCTGAAGAAGCTGTTTCATCATCCGTTGACCGACGCGGGGATTGAGCGATTCCTCAAGGACTGGGAGGGGGTTCCAAGATGAGCTTCGATCGGATGGAGGGCACGCGCGATGCGTACGGGAAGACCCTCACGCAGCTGGGACACGAGGACTCGCGGATCGTCGTCCTCACCGCCGATCTCGCTGGCTCGACGAAGACGGCGTCGTTCGCCTCCGAGCACCCGGACCGGTTCTTCAATATGGGGGTTGCCGAGGCGAACATGATCGGGACGGCGGCCGGATTGGCGATGAGCGGATATCGGCCGTTTGTGTCGACGTTCGCCGTCTTCGCCACGGGGAAGGTGTGGGAGCAGATTCGCCAGGTTGTCGCGTATCCCAAGGTGCCGGTGCGAATCGCCGCTACCCACGCTGGGCTGACGGTCGGGGAGGACGGGGCGAGCCACCAGATGCTGGAAGACATCTCCAACATGCGTGTGCTCCCGAACATGCGGGTGATCGTCCCCGCCGACGCCGTCGAGGCGGCGGCCGTGACGCGATTCGCCGCGTCGTGTGACGACGGACCGATCTACGTTCGGCTCGGCCGCGCCGCGTTTCCCGTCATCCACGACGAGGGATTCTCGTTCGAGCTAGGGAAGGCCGAGACCCTCGCCGAGGGGACCGACGTGACGATCGTCGCCTGCGGTGTAATGGTCTCGGTCGCGCTTGAGGCACGCCATCGGCTCGCGGAGAGCAGGATCTCGGCCGAGGTGATCAACGCCTCGTCGATCAAGCCGCTCGACGCGGAGACGATCGTCGCCTCGGCGGCGAAGACCGGCGCCGTCGTCACGGCGGAAGAGCATCAGATTGTCGGCGGACTCGGGAGCGCGGTCTGTGAGGTCCTGTCGGAGAGACACCCGACCCGCGTCGTTCGCGTCGGCGTCGACGATCGCTTCGGGCAGTCGGGGAACGCCGACGCCCTGCTGTCTCACTACGGGCTTGACGCTGACGGACTCGTCGCCGCGGCCAATCAGGTTCTCGCGCTCTAGTCACCCTCCGATCGATTCCGGAGGCATCCGTTTCGCGCGGGAGATGAGGGATCTTGCGCAGAGGGATCGATCCCCGAGCGCGTCAGGCGGTGACCCCGAAGTGCGCTGCGATCTCCGCGATCAGACCGTCGCGATTGCTCAGCTTGACGCGGAAGAGCGACAGCTCCTGTCGGACCCTGTGGGCGAGTGGGTGGTCGGCGTGGGCGTGGGTGGAGATCAGCAGGGACTTGCCGCTGGCGAGGGCCTCCTCCACGGCCGGAACGAAGCCGGGCGAGGTCAGCTCCATCGGGGCAATCTCATCGATCACCACGAGCTCGCATTCGTCGACGGCGCGGCGGACGGCGCGGACGCCGATCTCCTCGAGCGAGTGGAGATCGACGGTGTAGCGACCGACTTTCGGACCGTCGCGGCGGTGCAGGTGTGCGAGGACGCCCTCCTCTCCCGTCGCGACGTCGATAAGGGAGAAGCCGACTCGGTGGCCGCACACACGAATCTCCTTGGTGATCATGCCGCCGGCGGAGAGGGAGAGGATCTCCAGCAACCGTTCGATCAGCGTCGTCTTTCCTACCCCCGGTCGACCGGTGATCGCGACGCGTCCCTTGATCGGCATTTCGTCCGATTCTATCCTCAGCACCATGGCCAACAAGGACAATCTGCTGAACGTAATCGAGATGGAGCTGGCCCGCCATCCCCGGATGGACGAGCGGGACCTCCAGAAGCTGATCTACCAGTCTGTGTTCGGAGGGGACCATCTGCTCGGCAATCCGGACCGGTACGCCGGCGCCCTGCGCGTGGAATGGAAAGCGCTCTCGGCCGATGGTCCGCCGGCCGCCGAGCCGGGGCTGCAATCGATCGATCCCGAAGGGAAGACGGCCCGGATTCATCTCGCCGTCTGCAAGGGGCTGGGAATCGACGTCGATCGGTTGATCGAGCTGCTCGCCGGGCAGCGTCGGAAGAACGGACAACGGCCGGACTACGAGCGACGGTGGAACGAGACGATCGCGCTCGCCGCGGCCGGTCGGATCCCGCTCTCGGCCGACGAACTCGCGAGGGCCGGCTACCCGGACCGCGCCCCTCACCACGGTCCGGACTACGGCCCGGCGTCCTATCGGATCGTCAACGACACCTCGATCCCTACGATGAATGAGGGGCTGCGTCGTCTCGGAGTGCGGTGATGAAGTCGGACGGGGAGCGACGGATCGGCCATCTCGACATGGACGCGTTCTTCGCCGCCGTCGAGCAGCTCGATCGCCCCGAGTACCGCGGGAAGCCGGTCATCGTGGGAGGACTCGGCCCCCGCGGGGTCGTCTCCACTGCGTCGTACGAAGCCCGAACGTTCGGCATCCACAGCGCGATGCCGATGGCCGTCGCGCGGAGGCGATGCTCCGGGGGGATCTACCTTTCGCCCCGGTTCTCGCGCTACAAGGAGATCTCGGACATCGTCCGCCGAATCCTCCGCCTCTACTCCTCGGCGGTCGAGACCGTGTCCCTCGACGAGGCGTTCTTCGACCTGTCGCGGTACGGGTCCGACTTCGAAACGGCGGAGACGGTCGCTCGGGAGATCAAGCGTCGCGTCCGTAGCGAAACGAAGCTCACTTGCTCGGTCGGACTCGCCCCGAATCGTTTCCTGGCGAAGCTGGCGTCCGAGCTGGGCAAGCCGGACGGGTTCCTGGTGATCGAGCCGGACGCAGTTCAGGACCTACTCGATCCCCTCCCGATCGACAGGATGTGGGGGGTTGGGAAGGTGACCGAGCGCCGACTGAGCGGTCTCGGCCTCCTACGCATTAGGGATCTCCGGCTCGCACCGCTCGAGCTGCTCGTCCGCGAGTTCGGCAGCAGCGGGCGCCGGCTTCAGCAGTTGGCGAGTGGGGTCGACGAGACGCCGCTGCAGGGTGAGGCGGAGTCGAAGTCGATCTCCCGCGAGGTGACCTTCCCGTTCGACGTGACCGAGACGGCGGAGATCGAGAAGGAAGTCCGGCGGCTGGCGGAGGCCGTTGTCTCGCAGCTGCAGAACGAGTCGCTCGTCTGTCGAACAGTACGGATCAAGGTTCGATACCCGGACTTCCGGACCATCACACGGCAGACTCGACTTGGCTCGAGGACCGATTCGGTTCACCTGATCGAAGCGCTCGCCATCCATCTGCTGCGCGATCGGACCCGGTTGGACGAGCGTGGGATCCGACTGATCGGCGTTGGTGTCGGAGGCCTGAGTGAAACACGCGAGCGGCAGCTCTCGCTGTTCCGTGACATCGGCTAACCTGGACGGAGGTCCTGTCTCCAGGGACATACCGCACCTCAGTGGGGGAACGATTCAATTGCGATTCTTCTCGGACCGATCTACGGTTCGGGTGAGGTGATCGCGATGCGACGGTGGTTTCCCCTATCGTTGGTGCTTGTTGTTGGAGTAAGCGTTGCGGGCGTCTCGATCCCGCTGTGCGAGTACGAGTCGCCGCTGACCGACCTCTCTACGTTGATGCTCAGCTTCTCCTACCAGTATCACAATGACCCCTACGGGCTGGAGAACTACGATATCAACAGCGGTTTGTTCGGCACGGAATACGTCCGACTGTACGACACGCCGGAGTTCGGGTTCGACATCTCGCTCAAGAACGAGATGCTCATCTCGACGGCCGACATCTCGACGACCGCCACCATCGCCGACGGCAACTACAAGCGGTACTTCTCGTCCGAGGACGCGTACTTCGCCTACGCCGGTGCGAGTGCACGCAGCTCGTCATCGTACGAAGTGGTCGGTCTGTCGTTCAACGTCGGTCTCGGATACGGCCGATTCACCGACGTGACGCCGTTGGCGAAGGCCGTGCGGATCAACGAATACCTGGTCGAGCGCGGGAGCCTCATCGATCACCTTCATCCGGTCGATCAGCAGATCATCGCGCGCGAGATCGGCAGCACCGCCTACTCCGGCTCACTCGCCGACCTTCTTGAGGTCGTTCAGGACATCATTGAGGGCTCGGGGCTGGTTAGGGCCGCCGGGCTCGATGCACTCGATATCTCGGAGATCACGCGGTTCATCCAGGAACGAGGGTTTTCACGCTACTGCGGATGGGATCTCAAGTTCGGTCTTGGCTACGCGCTTCTCGATCCCTCCGATAGCGGGAACGATCTGCTGGTCAGCGGCGTGTTGAACTACGCGTTCACGACGACCCCGAAGGTGCAGTTCCTCGTGCAGGGATCGTTTTCCGGGCCGGCGGATCTCCTCGAGACGAATCGGATCGACGTCACGGTCGCCTACGACTTCCTGATTGCGGACTTCCTCAATCTCAGCGCGACGTATGACTTCTCGCGTGAGACGTGGGCCGCCGAACCGACCGACATCCACAGCCTGTCGCTCGATCTGCTCTTGACCCCGGTCGAGACAGCCGACGTCGTTCTCGGGGTGTCGCTCGAACATCGTCCGTACTACCTGGAGTGGGACATCGACGTTCAGTTGTCGATCCAGATGGAGCTGCTCTAAGGAGCGCAAGGGGTTCTCGAGATCAGGCGAGGCCGGCGATCGCTTCGATCGCATTGCGCATCAGGTCGTCCGACACAAGCGCGCGCGCTTCATCGACGTCGACGAATCGAGCCTCGGCGATCTCGTCCGGATTCGGCATCGGATCGCCGTCGATCCGGACGCGGTAGAAGAGCATGATCCAATGCAGACAGGTGTGCTGCCCGAGCTTGGAGCGTACGTCGATGAGATCCTCAACCGTTGCGTTGACGCCGATCTCCTCGCGCAGCTCCCGCAAGACGCCATCGCGCGGGCTCTCGCCGAATCGGAGGAACCCTCCCGGAAGAGTCCAGCGATCTTCGGTCAGTCCGCGGTTTCCTTTCACCAGCAGAATCCGCCCCTCCCGGAGACAGACGCCCTCGACGACGGCGCGCGGCATCGTCGCGTGGACGGCATCACGCACGAGTGGAGTCACGTTGTCGATCGTGGGGGCGTCGTCCTTGCTCGGCCACTCGTGCGGGTGTCCGTCGAGGCGCGGGACGCAGAACCAGACTGGCTCGGCCGTGTGGAGGAGCGCGATCCGCTCGACGTCGAACGGGACCTCGGCGGGGAAAGGGAGATCGAGGGTTTCGTCGCGGCGTACGAGATAGATTCTGCCGTCGCTCTCGATGTAGTAGCGCATGATCATCGGTCTCATTGTATGCGAAGAATCTTATGGTATCAGGCCTTGAAGCTCCATTGGGCAAGGATGATAATCTTGGGGCCGGTGTTCCCTGCCATGCGAACACCCGGGCGATGTAGCTGAGGCGCTTCCGCTCTGCAAGCTGCGCCCTGTGTCTACAACAAGTGGAAAGGAGACCAGCGTAGTGAGCTCACTCTCCCAGTCGAAGGAGGGCGTGTACGCGGAAGGGAAGCATGCCTTGCTTCCTCGTACTCCCGCCAGTGTCATTCCTCTCCTTCAGCAGGTGCAACAGGGCAAAGGGTTCGTTTCGGAAGAAGCGATCGGGTGGGTGGCCCGCTATACCGGGTCGCCGGCCAGCGCGATTTACGGTGTTGCGACGTTCTACTCGCAGTTCCGGTTGGAACGTCCGGGGAAACACATAATCCGCGTTTGCGAGGGCACGGCTTGTCATGTCTTGGGGATCAGCGATGTGCTTGAACGCCTGACGGAAGAGCTTGGAATTCGGGTGGGCGGAACAACGGCTGATGCCCTGTTCACACTGGAAAGCGTGCGTTGCCTAGGATGCTGTAGCCTCGCCCCGGTGGTGATGATCGACGACGAAACCTATGGCCGAGTGACCCCGGACTCCATCGTGGAGATCCTTGCGACGTATCGAGAGGAAGCGGCATGAGTGCCGTACGTGAGATTCGCGTTGGTTTGGCGACGTGCGGCATTGCGGCCGGGGCACAACGGGTGGCCCGACGTCTCCAGGAGAAGCTGGAAGCCGAGCGGGTGGATCTTCCGGTCAAGCGGGTCGGCTGTGTGGGCATGTGTTACAACGAGCCGATTGTTGATGTCGTGGACGAATCAGGCGGGATCACGACGTACGGACACGTCGTCGAGGCAGACATCGAGCGGATCGTCGAAGAGCACGTCCTTGGTGGGAAGGTTGCGGAGGACTTGCGCGTCGAGTCCGACTCGTTCCTTCGCGATCAAGTGCGCATCGTTCTCGAGAACTGCGGCGTGATCGATCCCGAGTCCCTTGAGGAGTACCGCGCTCGTGGCGGGTATGTCGCTCTGGAGAAGGCGCTCCGCGACATGACTTCCCAAGAGGTCATCGAGGTGATGAAGCAATCAGGTCTCCGCGGTCGCGGCGGTGCCGGGTTTCCCACTGGACTCAAGTGGTCGTTTGCAGCGCAGGAGAATGCGTCTGACAAATACGTGATCTGCAACGCGGACGAAGGGGATCCTGGAGCGTTCATGGATCGAAGCGTCCTCGAAGGGGATCCGCACCGCGTTCTTGAAGGAATGGCAATTGCCGCGTATGCCATCGGAGCTTCGCACGGATACGTCTATGTCCGGGCGGAGTACCCGTTGGCGATTCGCCGGCTGGAAAAGGCACTTGACGATGCCCGTGCGGCGCATCTTCTCGGAGAGAGCATCCTTGACACCCCCTTCTCCTTCGATGTCCGTATCAAGGCGGGGGCCGGGGCGTTTGTCTGTGGGGAAGAGACGGCATTGATCGCATCGATCGAGGGGCGCCGGGGGACGCCGAGGAAACGTCCTCCGTACCCGGCGAGCTTCGGGCTGTGGGGCAAGCCGACCAACATCAACAACGTCGAGACATTGGCCAACGTTCCGTGGATTCTCCGCAACGGCCCAGAGGCGTTTTCGGCCTACGGTACGGAAACCAGCAAAGGAACAAAGGTCTTCGCATTGGCGGGGAAGATCAAGAACTCAGGACTGATCGAAATCCCGATGGGAATGTCGATTCGTCAAATCGTGTTCGACATCGGCGGTGGCATCCAAGACGACCGCCCGCTCAAGGCGGTCCAAATGGGAGGCCCCTCCGGCGGCTGCATTCCCGTGTCTCTGGTTGATGCGCCGGTGGACTACGAAGCACTGAAGGCGACGGGAGCGATCGTCGGTTCAGGGGGGATGATCGTTCTCGACGACTCAACGTGCATGGTCGATGTCGCGCGCTACTTCCTTGACTTCACGCAGAAAGAGTCGTGTGGCAAGTGCACATTCTGCCGGATCGGGACGAAGCGAATGCTCGAAACCCTCGAACGGATCTGCGCCGGAGAAGGACATTCCGAAGATCTTGGCAAGCTTGTCGATCTGGGCAGGAAAGTCAAGGAGAATTCGCTGTGTGGATTGGGGCAAACGGCGCCGAACCCGATTCTTACGACAACGGAGTACTTCCGCGACGAATACGTGGCTCATATCGAGGATCATGCGTGCCCCGCAAGAGTGTGCAAGCCCCTGCTTCGTTTTCACATCGACCCGGAGTTGTGCAAGGACTGCGGCCTCTGCGCTCGTGGATGTCCGGTGGAAGCGATCAGTCCGACCGAGGGTGGTTACCACGTGATTGACGAGAGGCTGTGTATCAAGTGCAGGCGTTGCGAACAGGTTTGTCCGTTCGAGGCGGTCGAGATTCTGACCGGGAAGGTGACGGCATGATCTCGGTGACGATCAACGGGCGCAAGCTGGGCGGCGAACCGGGGGAGATGATTCTCGACGTCGCACGGCGCAACGAAATCCACATCCCGGCGCTTTGCGCCGAAGAACGATTGGCGCCGTTCGATTCATGCGGGGTGTGTACAGTCGAGATCGAAGGCCGGGGGGTTGTGAAGGCCTGTTCGACGTCAATCGAAGAAGGGATGGTGATCGATACTCATTCCGCCATGGCGGTTGAAGTCCGAAAGGCGGCACTCGAACTTCTCTTGTCCAACCACTGGGGCGACTGCGTCGCGCCGTGCCACACGGCCTGCCCGGCGCACACCGACTGCCAAGCCTACGTCAGTCTCACCGCCAACGGACGATTTCTCGATGCGCTGAAGGTCCTGTACCGGAACCTTCCGCTGCCGGCGTCATTCGGACGGATCTGTCCCGCTCCGTGTGAAGACGCGTGTCGCCGCGAAATTGCCGAAGAACCGGTTCAGATCCGCCACGTGAAACGATTCCTTGCCGATCTCGAGCTCGACTACATTCCCCCGAGCGCCGCACCGACAGGTCTCCACGTTGCGGTCGTCGGTGGTGGACCTGCCGGCCTGAGCGCAGCCTACTTTCTCCGGCGTCACGGACATGATGTGACGGTGTACGACGCGATGCCGGAGATGGGAGGGATGCTCCGCTACGGCATCCCGGAGTACCGGCTGCCGCGATCGGTCATCGACCGCGAACTCGATGTGCTGCGTAGGATGGGAATCACGTTCCGCAACTCGGTGCGGATCGGATCCGACATCACGTACGCCGAGCTGGAAGAGGTGAACGATGCGGTCTTCCTCGGTCTGGGCGCGTGGGGAACGCGCGGCATGGGGATTCCCGGCGAAGATCACAGTGCCGTGATGCAGGGCGCCGAGCTCCTGCGATGGGTCAACGAAGGCGAGAGGCCGGCTCTGCCTGACCAAGTTGTCATCATCGGCGGCGGGAACACCGCAATGGATGCCGCGCGTTGCGCGCGCCGCCTCGGAGCGAACGTCACGGTCGCCTACCGGCGAACCGCCGAGGAGATGCCGGCATTGGAGCACGAGGTCAGGGAGGCGGAGGTTGAGGGTGTGGTGTTTCGATACCTCACCCAGCCGGTCGAGTTCCTTGCGGACGGCGAGGTGTTGCATGGGATCCGCTGCGTCAAGATGGAGCTCGGCGAGCCGGATGAGAGCGGCCGCCGCCGGCCTGTCGTCGTCGAAGGGTCCGAATTCGTTCTCGAGGCGCAAGCGGCGCTTCTTGCCGTCGGGCAGACGATTGACACATCCTGCCTCGAGGGCGCGGATATCGAGCGGATCCGCAATGGGGCGATCGTCGTTGATGAAACGACGGGGCGAACGTCGCGGGCGAAGGTGTTTGCCGGCGGCGACGTCGTCACCGGGCCGAGCATTGCCGTGGAAGCGATCGGAGCCGGTCACCGGGCCGCGGATGCGATCGATCGATATCTTCGAGGAGAATCGGTCGCCCCACCGCCGGTGTACACGCACGTGAAGCACGGCGTGACGCGAGAGGATATCGGAAATCCCGCCACATCGCCGCGAATTAGAACCACGCCACGCCCCGTCGAAGAGAGGGTAAACGATTTCGACGAATACGAGGCGGGGCTGAGCGACGATGGGGCAGTCGCCGCGGCACAGCGTTGCCTCGAATGCGGGTGTATGGTGTTCAACAATTGCGCGTTGCGGGACTACGCGACGGAGGTTTCGGCGCTGCAAGAAACCTACGAAGGGGACCTGCCGCGCAAGCTCCGCGACGAGCGCCACCCGTTCATCGTGCGCAAAGTCGGGAAGTGCATCTCGTGCGGACGGTGTCTGCGCGTCTGTGCGGATGTCTGCGGCGTCTCGGCGATCGACTTCGCCGGGCGCGGCATCGGAACCGAGGTCCAGGTCCCATTCAATCGGGCTTGGCAGGACTCGGACTGCGTGTCGTGTGGGGCGTGTGTCGACGTCTGTCCGACCGGTTCGCTCTACGATCGCACGGTCCTGGAGAAGCAGGTGCCGCTTGACCTTGAGCGAACGACGACAACCTGTGTGCTCTGCGGTCTCGGATGCGAGATCGATGTCCTGTCGCTCGACGGATTGTACATGCGGACCGTGCCGACGGACGGGAAGAGCGTGCTCTGTGCCCGAGGCCGGTATGGCTGGCACACGCTTGGCAACGACAAGCGGATTACAACGCCGATGATCCGGAGCGGAAGCGCATTGCGCGAAGTCTCGTGGGACGAAGCGCTCGCTGAGGCGGCCAAACGGCTGGCGGTGGCCAAGGGCAGCGTCGCGGTCTTTGGGACGGGACTCCTGACGTGCGAAGAAGGCTGGCTTGTCGCACGGCTTGCGGACGGACTCGGTGCGGGTGTTCCGATGTTCGACATCAATGCATGTCGCCCGCAGCTGGAGATCGCAGACGAGCAGATCGTGCCGCTCGACCAGCTGTCGCAGGCCGATCTGATCGTGGTTGTGGGCGGCCGGGGCGCGTACGAGAAGGTCACACTGGACGTTCTTCTCCGGCGACAGATCTCCCGGGGTGCGCGTGTCATCGGGCATGGGGTGCAGCTCCCGGGCGCAGCGGACGGCTTCAGTGTTGCCGAACTGGACACCTTGCTCGCCGACCTTGATCGGGGACAAAGCCTCCTTGGCGAGGAAGCCGCGGCCGCAACGAGCCCCGTGTTTGTGTTTGAAGAGTCAAACGTGTCGCGTGATCTGCTGGAGGAGGTTGTCGGGTTCTTGGCGAAGCATCCGGCGTGGCGGTTGCTGTTCGTTCCGGCGACGGCGAACGCGATCGGCCTGCGTCGCCTCGGTTTCTCGGAGCATCTTCGCACCGACGCCAAGGCCTGGCTGACGATCGGATCAGATCCGGTGGCGATGGTCGGAGGGCGACAGCACTTGCTCAAGGTGGACACGCTGGTTGCGATCAGTCCTGTACGGACCGCCACAACCGCTCGCGCCCACGTGGTTTTCCCCATGCGCTTGCCGTACGAAGCTCGCGGACACGTGATCGGCGCCCGAGGGCCTCGAACGCTCGCTTCCGCAGTGAGCGGCCCGCTGTCGATCGAGACGTGGGAAGTGCTGCTGCGGTTGGCGGACGCGCTTGGTTGCAGCCTGTCGCCGCGCACACACGAAGCGATCGTACAGGCAGCGGATTGTGCCAGTGAACGACGCGCTGCATCGGCCACGGCGGCATCGGCCACCCCGGCGGGGATCGCCAGCGCGATCGATCGGCGGTTGAGCGCCCTCGGCGTCTAGGTGTGAAGGGCAGCGAGTGCTCGTCTTGTTGAGCAGTTGTGCCGTTGCGCAGCCGGCGGGTTTCCTTCGTGAAGGGAAATGGGGAAGGATGTCCACACAAACTCGGACATATGTCGCAAGAATTCTAGGGGCCATGCGTCACAATCCCGAAGCAGACAGCTAGCACCACCCGGTGCCGACGAGCGGAGAGGCAATGCTTCTCCGCTTGTCATTTGCCGCCTCACGGCTGGACGAACTGGAAGGTTTCGATCTCCGCATCGGCGGAGAGTCCGGGACACCGCCGGTGTGAAGGAAAACGACGACGTGACACGCGGTGAAGCACCCCTCGCCGATCGGATCGATCGAGCCGGACATCGCCTTCCCGATGTAGACCGGGTCGAGGACGACCCGCTTGCGGCGGAGAGCGTTTCGAGGGCACGACGCGCGCGCCCGAACGTACCGTGTGAATCACCTTGCAGCCGTTCGGGATGATGTCGGGTATCTCTCCTCATGCCGTGCTTAGTCTGATGTGACTGCTTTGCGCGATCCTTTCGGCGTTGTGGCCAGCTCCGAGGGACGGGCGACCGCACGCGTGCAAGCTTCTCAGGTAAGGAGTCGCAGGACGCCGATTGAACCGCCGCCTGCTCTCCCCTAATCTGTCGGGCATGGATCGGCGACAAATCGAGAGACGGTGCATTGGATGACGGCGCGCAAGACGGTCGGGGTGCTTGGCGGAATGGGACCGGCGGCAACCGCGGAATTCTTCCGCCGACTCGTTGACGCGACCCCGGCGCGGACGGACCAAGAGCACCTTCACGTCATCATCGACAACGACCCGCACGTTCCCGATCGAACGAGCGCGATCCTGCGCGGCGGTCCGAGTCCCGTCGAGGCACTCGCTGCGATGGCGCGGCGACTGGAGCGCGCCGGGGCCGACCTTCTCGTCATGCCGTGCAACACGGCACACGTCTACATCGAGGGGATTCGCGCCTCGGTCTCGATTCCCGCTCTCGACATGATCTGCGAGACGGTCGCGACGATCGACTGGTCGTCGGTCGGCCTATTGGTGACGGACGGAACGATTCAGACGGGGCTGTATCAGGAAGCGTGTGAGGCCCGCGAGGTTCGCGTCGTCGTCCCGGATCCCGCGGACCAGTGTTTGATCATGGAAGCGATTGCGAGCATCAAGCGGGGCGAGGACCCTCGACGCGTCGAGGAGGAGATCGAGCCGATCGTTCGCCGGCTCGAACGCGGAGGGGCGGAGGCGGTCATCGCCGGGTGCACGGAGATCTCGCTTGTCCCCGGGGACGGGATGCCGGTTCCCTGGATCGACGCGCTCGATTGTCTGGTCGACGCGACGTTGAGGGACGCGTGGTCGGACGCTCGACTTTGGGAAGGCAAGGAGGCCGAATGAGCGATTGGGAGGCACGGGTCAGCGAGGCAGTCGATCAAATGGAACAGCGATTGCGCGACGTGGGGAAGGACATCTTCGATCATCCGGAAGTCAAGTTTGAAGAAGTCCGCGCGTCGAAACGGCTCGCGGGGGAGCTGGAGAAGGCCGGCTTCGAGGTCGAGGTCGGAGTCGCCGGCATGGAGACGGCAATTCACGCCGTCCATCCCGCGGTGGGCGACGGGCCGACGGTGGCAATCCTCGGCGAGTACGACGCCCTACCCGAGATCGGCCACGCGTGCGGCCACAACTTGATCGCCGCCGGTGGGCTTGGGGCGGCCCTGGCCGTCGGATCGATCAAGTCCGAGCTGCCCGGGAGGCTGCTGTTCCTCGGGACTCCTGCGGAAGAGGGCGGCGGGGGCAAGGTGCTGATGATCGACGCCGGGCTGTTCGAGGGTGTCGATGCGGCGATCATGTTTCATCCGTCGACGAACACGACGATCGGCCGTGGCAGTCTGGCCATCACCGAGGTGAAGATCGAGTTCCACGGGAAACCGTCGCACGCGTCGGGGAGCCCGGAGAAGGGGGTCAACGCGCTCGACGCGGTGATCCAGACGTTCAACGGCATCAACGCGATGAGGCAGCACATCAA
>CBFCYU010000020.1:0-15802 GCA_965602415.1 uncultured bacterium
GCCACGTATGAGGTCGTCACGGAATCGGGAGGCGCCCCCGGGCGCCGGTACGTCCTACAGTGGATCAACCGCACGGTGTTCCGAGACCCGGAGGCGGTGATTCGCAACGCCGAGCGGGTGATCGGGCACCTCGGGTCGAAGGTCCGCGAAGAGGGCGGGGATCCCAAGCGAGAGGTTCTGGAGCTTATCCCGACGCTGGAGGGAGACGCTTTCGCACGCGACAGCGAGGGTGAGGCTTGGCGCTGCTACGCGATGATCGAGGGTGCGACGGCCCACTCGACGCTGACGGACCCGGATCAGGCGTACACCGTCGCGAAGACGTTCGGACGCTTCATGCGCCGGCTGTCCGACTTCCCTCCGCGTGAACTGGAGATTGCGCTCCCCGCGTTCCACGACGCGACCGTTCACCTGGAAGGACTCCGAGACGTCGTTCAGCGGGATCCGCTCGACAGGATGAAGGAAGCTCGCGACGAGTTCGCGTTCATCGAGAGTCGCCGAGACGTCATCGCAGCGTGGGTCGATCTGCTGTCGTCCGAAGACGTCCCGACGCGAGTGGTTCACAACGACACGAAGATCAACAATGTCCTCGTCGACGATGAGACCGGTCGCGGCATCTGTGTCATCGATCTCGACACGGTCATGCCGGGTTCGGCGCTCGTCGACATCGGTGACTGCGCTCGTTCGGCGCTGACGCGGATCGAGACTGGTGGTCAAGATTCGGAGGTCTTCGGCGCCGTCGTTGGCGGCTACCTCAGCGAGATCGGCGCGCTACTCTCCGAAGTGGAGATCAGGCAGATCGTGGCGGCGACGCGGCTTCTTGCGCTCGAACTCGGGATTCGCTTCCTGGTGGATTTCATCGCTGGGGACCGGCGGTTCCCGGTCGTTCAGCCTACGAAGAATCTGAGCCGCTGCCGCGTTCAGCTGGACATCGTTCAGCGGATCGAGGAGAACGAAGCCGGGTTGCAGGAGATTGTGCGCCGTATGGCGATCCATGGTGACACGCGTCGGCTTGGCTCGACGGCGGCGGATGCGCTGCGATTTCGATTCGGCGGGGGAAGGGCTCGCACATGATCCACACGGAGAGCCTCAGCCGACGGTTCGGCGATCGGACGGCGGTCGACCGCTTGAGTTTCGACGTTCAGGTGGGCGAGATCGTTGGGCTCCTCGGACCGAACGGTGCGGGCAAGACGACGACGATCCGGATGCTCGCGGGGATGATCGCCCCGTCGTCCGGATCGCTCCGCGTCGGCGAGTACGATCCCTCGAGAGAGCCCGAACGCGTGCACGAGATCATCGGATTCCTCACCGAATCTCCTGGTTTCTACGAACGACTGACTGCCGAGCAGAATCTCGCGTACTTCGCGCGGTTCTATGAGGGGATCGATGCGGTCGGTGCGGTCGATCGCAGCTTGAAGCGGATGGGGCTCTCCGAGCGGCGCCGCGATCGAGTGGGCACGTTCTCTAAAGGGATGAAGCAGCGCCTTGCCCTGGCGCGGGCCCTCCTCCACGGGCCGCAGGTTCTCTTTCTCGACGAGCCGACGGCCGGCCTGGATCCCGAGGCGGCGCGTGACCTGCGCGAGCTGATCGTCGAGCTGAGCGGTGAACGGCGAACGGTCCTCCTATCTACCCACAACCTGACCGAGGCAGAGGAGATCTGCGAACGGATCGCGATATTCCGAACCGAGCTGATTGCCCTCGGCACGCCGGCCGCACTGCGCGACGAACGTTTCCGGCCGACGGTCCACGTTCGCCTCGCGAGGAGCGATTCGGCGATCGCCGACGCGCTGCGCGACGTCACGTTCGTGCAGGCGGTCGAAGCGGAGCCGGGCGACGAAGGATCTCTGTTCGTCCGTCTCGACGACATCGATCGGGATCGCCCCCAGCTCGTGGCACGGATCGTCGAACTCGGCGGCGAGATCCTCGAGGTCTCCGAGGACAGGAAGACGCTCGAGGACGTGTACCTCGATCTGGTGAGGGAAGAGCCATGACGACGCGGCGGATCGCCAACGTGCTGCGAAAGGAGTGGCTGCTGATGGCGCGCTCGCCGAGCAACCTCCTATTTGTGGTCGTCATCCCGCTTCTCCTCATCGGACAGGCGCTGCTGCTGTCGTGGCTCCTCCCGCGGTTTCTTACGGTGGGCGTGCCCGGGTCGTCGACGCTTGCCGAAGGGTTGGGTGACGTCGAGCGGTTCCGGGTTCTCCTCCTCGATCAGTTCAGGTTCTTCGTCCTGGTCATCCCGGCGATGGTCGCCAACGTCTTTGCCACCCTGAGCATCGTCGAGGAGAAGATGACGCGGACCCTGGAGCCGCTGCTCGCGACTCCGGTGCGGACGTGGGAGCTCCTCGTCGGCAAGATCCTCTCGGGGGCGATCCCGGCACTCGCCGTAACCTGGGCGAGCACGGGGATCTTCGTCCTCCTGACGATTTCGCTCGGCTGGGGGCCACTGCTTCGGTGGGTGATCGATCCGTCGTGGTACCTGTCGATCTTCTTGCTGACCCCGGCGGTCTCGATCCTCAGTTTTGTCCTCGGCGTGATCGGATCGTCACGTGCCAGTGACGCGAAGGCCGCGCAGAACCTGGCCGTGCTGGTCGTCCTCCCGCTGTTCGCCCTGATCGCCGTGCAGGTGATAGGCCTCGTCCGGTTCACACCGTTCCTGACGCTTGGCCTTTCCGTCGGGATCACGGCTTTGGATGGGTTGCTACTCCGCTTGGCCGTCCGGCTGTTCGCGCGGGAATCGATCCTCATTCGCTGGCGATGAACGCCTCTCGCGGTTGACATGGAGTCGCGACGCAGCTCGGAGTAGACTCACGCCGCTTCGCGAGGGGGTCCATGCGCAGACTGTTCGAGCAGCATCGCAGCCTATTCATCTACCTGATCGTCTCCAGCTTCCTGCTCAACTTCGGGCATCGAGTTTGGCAAGCGATGTTCAACAACTTCGCCGTCGAGACGATCGGCGTGGGGCCTGAGGCGATCGGCTGGATTCAGTCGGTGCGGGAACTTCCCGGCCTGCTCGCGTTCCTCCTCGCGTTCCTAGCGATCGTCCTGTCCGAGCTTCGGATCATGGCGCTCAGCCTCGTCGTCCTCGGGATCGGCCTCGTCTTCACCGGGCAAGCGGCGACGCTCCCGATCCTGCTGCTCGCGACGATCGTGATGAGCTTCGGGTTTCACTTTTTCGAGCCGTGCAGTAGCGGCGTGGTCCTGATGAGCATCGAGCGGGAGGAGAGCCCGAAGGTTCTCGGTCAACTGAGGAGCCTCGGAGCGATCGCCGCGCTCGTGGCGACCGGCATCGTCTACCTGCTGGTCGACCGGCTCGGGTACCGGGCATTGTTCATGATCGTCGGCATCATCGTGGCCGTCGGTGGAGCCATCCTCTTCACCCGTGCGAAGGGACAGCACGGGTTGCCGCCGAAGCGGCGGGTGAGGCTTCGGAAGCGATACTGGCTCTTCTACACGCTCGCGTTCCTGATGGGGAGCCGGCGGCACATCTTCACGACGTTCGCGCCGTTCCTCCTCGTTCTGACCTACGGGGTGAACGTGCAGACGATGTCGCTCCTGTTCCTCGTGAACGCTCTGGTCAACACCTACGTCTATCAGAAGGTCGGCAAGCTTGTTCCGAAGCTCGGCGAACGGACGATCCTCACGATCGCGTTCGCGCTGCTGATTCCGGTCTTCCTCGGGTACGCGTACGTGAGCGTGCTCCCGATCCTGTTCGTCCTGTTCGTAATCGACAACATGCTGTTCGGCTTCAATCTCGGGCTGACGACCTACCTGCAGAAGATCGCGATCACACCGGAGGAGCTGACGGGCAATCTGTCGGCGCAGACGACGATCAACCACATCTCGGCCGTGATCATCCCGATCGTCGGAGGCACGGTCTGGGCGCTGCTCGGCTCTCAAGCGACGTTCCTCATCGGAGTCGGAATCGCCGTGATCTCCCTGGTGCTCGCTCAGCTGATTCGCCTACCGGCGGCTCAACCGCGGCAATGAACGGAGAATCCTGCCTGTAGAAGCCACGTCGCGGCGGCTATAATCGCGCGGAATCTGAGGAGGGCGACGCCGGCGCATGCAGCAGACCGAGATCCCGCAGCCACAATCTCAGCCGAACGCGATCCAAATCATCCCCTTGACCGTCGCGGACGCTATTCATCCCGCGGAGACGTCCGGTGGAACGGCTGGAGAGTTCTTCCTCAAGCTGATCGGGGACTCGGGGCTCGAACCGCAGGACCAAGACGTGCTGGTCGTCAGCTCGAAGGTCGCGTCGTTCTTCGAGGGAGACTGCCTCGTTCGCCTGGCCGACGTGATCCCTTCTCGGAAGGCGCGCCTCATCGGCCGACTGTTCGGGAAGGACCCACGGAAGGTCCAGCTCGTCCTCGAGCAGGGGAACGTGTTCCTGGTCATTCCGATGAAGCGGATCATCCGCATCCCGAGCATCCGCCGGATGCTTGAGAAGCGATCGGCGAATCCGGACGCGATGTGGAGGGGCTTCGAGCAAATCAACAGCTACACGTTCGTCGTCCGCAAGCACGCCACCTATCTCGACGAGGCGGGGATCGACCACACCAACTCCCCCGAGGAGTTCGTGTCGCTCCTTCCTCGCGACCCGTGCGAGACGGCACGCGGGATCCGCCGGGAGATCCGCGAGCGCCACGGCGTGGATGTTGCGGTGATCCTGGCCGACACGGTCACGTGCGTTGGGCGGATGGGTTCGCAGGACATGGCGATCGGCTATTCTGGGATCGATCCGATCACTCGTGTCATGTTCAGCGACGATCTGTTCGGTGTTCCGCGATCCGGGGGCATGGACATCGTGATCGACTCGGTCGCCGGGATGGCCGGCCTCGTGATGGGGCAGACGACCGAACGGCGGCCCGCTGTCTTGGTCCGCGGACTCGACTATGTGCCGGAGCGGGACGACGATGCACCGGGGATGACTGCGGTGGCGATGCCCCGGGGTTCGGAGTGGCGAATCGGAGTCTACACGATCCTTGCGACGTTACGCCTCCGTCTCGGGAGCCTTCTCGCGTTTCAGCGAAACCCTAGGCGTCCCGAGGCTCGTCGATAGCGAGTTCGTCGTCTGCGGTGCCGAAGACGTCGGTGAACGTCTCGGGGGCGCGCCACAACTCGGCGGCACCGTTCGAGCGAATCGCGACCTTCGCCGGAAGCGGGAAACCGCAGCTGTTCGATGCGAAGTGATCGGCGCTGTACGCACCGGTGTGGTAGACGGCGCACCGCTCTCCCGGAGCCGGTAGGCGATTCAGTTCGACCCTCGCCTTGCTGATCATGTCGCCGGAGAAGCAGAGCCGCCCGGCGAGAAACGCCTCGACAGGGCGGTCGCCGGACCGCTTCGGCAGGACGGCGGCGGGGAACATATCCGGGGAAATCAGGTTCGTCCCGTGATTGTTGATTCCCATGTCGAGGGAGACAACCGAATGTCCGAGGACAGTCTTGACGCCTGTTGCCTGTGCGAGGGTGACCCCCGCCGACGCCATCAGCGAGCGCCCCGGTTCCACGATTAGCCGAGGTCGTCCGAGTGCCGTGAGGCGATCGACGACCGTCTCGCCGTCGTCGAAGCGGTGCTCGAGGATGTGAGCGAGCATCTGACTGGCGGGGAACGCCGCCCAGTACGACTTCCCGATCCAACGTGGTTTTCGGTCTTCGTCTCTCCGCAGGTGGGCGTATCCCATCGGCAGGTCGTCCCACGTGACGGCCTCCGACGCCGGAGACGCGTCGCGAAGCCGCGCGAGCAAGCGAGAAGTGAACCGCTTCCATTCCGCGCTGGTGAGGAACGCCACCGGGAATCCGCCCCCGATGTCGATGCACTCGACAGAGAGCCCGAGTTCGACGGCCAAATCCGCAAGACGCAAGAGGTGATCGAGCAGCAACCTGTAGCCGAGGGGATCGGAGATTTGGGTGCCAATGTGCGCCGATAGGCCACAGAGGTGGAGCTGATCGGACAGACTGATCCGCGTGAACAGACGCGCGGCCTCGTCGACGTGGAACCCGAACTTCGTCCAATCGGCAGCGGTCGTCTGATCGGCGGCGGTCAGTCCGGAGAGGGGCATCCCACGGAATCGTGCCAGTACGTGAGCCAGCGCACCCTCGCGTTGGGCACGCTCCTCGAGAAGCTCGATCTCGGCATCATTGTCGAGCGAGATCAACGCGCCGGCGTGGAGGGCCATATCGAGGTACTCCGGGGACTTGGCGTTCCCGTTGCACACGATCGTCGACGGTTCGATCCCCTCTTCCAGGGCGGCCTGCAGCTCGTACTCCGATGCCACGTCTGCGCCGAGGCCGAAGCGTTTCGCAGCGCGAAGGGCGCCGCGGCATGGATTCGACTTCACGGCGAACGCGACGACCGACTTCGGGTACCGCGATCGGAGAACGTCCTGAAAGCCGCGCGCGCTCTCTTCCATCTCCTTGAGGAAGACCACGTGAAGCGGGAGCCGGTACCGCTCGATCAGACGCTCGATCAGCGCTTGGTGGCGGGCGAGCAAGGCATCAAGACGATCCGTTGTGTTCGGCGTTTGCATGTTCTCCTCATGGTAAGCGACGCGGAGGCGCATGTCAGTATCCGACCGACGAACGCGGGGTGGACCGAGAGCCACGGAAGTATGCTGAGACAGCTGTCCGTAATGCCGCTCACGTTGGCCGTTTCCGAATCCTGTGGACCTCGCTCAAGGGAACTCGCATCGAGACGATGGTTCCTTGTTGCGGCATCGTGACCGCGAGTCCGATCGGCGCTACCCGGGGCACGTTCCGGCCGGATTCCGCGGATCCTCTGAGCGACAGATGTCCGAGGGGTGTCTTTCGCGATTGGACCCTTGTTAGTCGTTGCCCCTCATGCTATCGTGGCAGTACATAGGAGGTGGAGAATGCCACTCATTACGATCACGATCACGAGCGGAATGCTCCTCGCGTTCTTCTGGGCGTTCTGGGTTTTCGCTTTCGCCGGTTGGTGGTGCGGCGGTTCCTGCTAGGACTGAACTCTGCCCGTTCGATGAGGGGGCGTAACGTGATGCAGCTCAGCGGAGTAGGGAGGATACTCATTGTCTCCTCCTTGCTCCTTTCCCTTTTCGCCGGCCTGGCCCACGCGGACCCGCGAGAGCGTTTTGCGGAAGAGACGGGCCTCGATCTCGATCTGATCGGCGTCGTGCAGGTCGAGGTCGACGGGATCGAGCTGACGGTCACCTTCGTGTTCATCAACGAGCGAACGTTCAACAGCAAGATTTCGGCCACGCTCCGCGCCGCCCTGCTCCCTTACGTCGGGCGCAATGCGTTCTACGTCAATCCGAGTATCGAGCAGGTCGTATCATGGTTCGGGTTCTCCCCGTTCGAGGTTTCGGTTCGGCAGGTCGGCGAGGCATCATTCATTCCGGATAGCGCATCGTGGATCGAGATCACACCGGGATTCGCCGCCGGATGGTTCGAGGTCAATCCGAGCGGTCCCGATCGGGGCTCGGGGGGCGAGGGGATCCTTGTCTTGGACGGGGCGATCGATTCGAGCCGTCCGCTTGACCTGATCTACCGAGGGGAGGCGGCTCGATTCGAGATTGGCACACCGGTCGCGGCTTCCCCTTCCGGTTCAGTCCCGCCATCCGCGTCGACCTCGCATGATCCGATCGATGTGGCCCCGCTGGACGAAACCGGCACGTTGCAGGGCGTCCTGATGCATGAGGAGTTCTCGGCCGAGTCGATGGCAGCCCTGCTGGAACTCGATCCGAATCTCGTGCGCGTCATGCTTCTCACCCTGCGCGGTGAAGAGCTGCGAATGCTCTTCGTCCGCCTCGAGGAGCCGATCCGCGACAGCGCGCTCGGTCCAGAGTTGATCTCCGCGCTCGAACCGCTGATCGGGACCGGGGCCGTCATGGTGTGGGCCTTCTCGGTGGAGGGTGCAGCATTCTCGCCTTGGAACTTCTACATCAAGCAGGGTGGGACAAACTACGTCTTCTTCAGCTCAGCATCGTTCGTCGAGTTGACTGACGGATTCCTGCGCGTCGAGCGAGTGGACGCCGGCGAGGTCGCCGCCGGTGTGGTCCGGCTTCCGAAGTCGGTCGACAGTGCGCTTCCCTTCTCCGTCTACTTCGGAACGTCCGGAGTCGAGTACCCCTAGCCGGACGCTCCTTCGGCCAATCCCCTGCGATCTCGAGACCACAACGGATGTTCGGAGGGCGTGATGAGTCTGATCCTGGCTTCAAACTCGCCGCGGAGGCGAGAACTCCTTGCTCGACTCACGTCCGACTTCGTCGTTGTTCCGAGCCGGATCGATGAGACGGGAGTCGGCGCTCCTGCGGACCGGGTCGTCGAAGCGGCGAGAGCGAAGGCGCGTGCCGTTGGGCGGACCGAACGCGGCGTGATCATCGGCGCCGACACGATCGTCGTGGTCGACGGCGAGATCCTCGGAAAGCCGGAGACGCGCGATCAGGCCAAGGAGATGCTGCGACGTCTGAGTGGACGGCCTCACGCTGTCCTCACGGGGTTGTGCGTGTGGAACACCGAGACCGGGGCGGAGCACACGCATTGTGAGGAAACGCGGGTGACGTTCCGCACCGTCGACGATGAGGAGATCGAGGCGTACCTCGACACCGGCGAGTATCACGACAAGGCCGGGGCCTACGCGATCCAAGGCGTGGCGGCCAAGTTCATCTCAGGAATCGACGGGGATTACACCAACGTGATGGGATTTCCGCTCTGTCGCCTGACCCTCCTCTTGCGAGAGGTAGGAGTTCAGATGTAGCCTTTGCATCGCTTGACAGCACCAAGCTCGATCGAAGCGACCGTAAGAAGGAGGAGGGTACAGGTGTCCGAGAAGCAGAAGCACAGTATCCACACGCTCCAGAAGATGAAGGCCGCGGGGGAGAAGGTCGCCTGGCTGACGGCGTACGACTACCCGACAGCGCTGTTCGCGGAGGCCGCGGGGATGGACATGTTGCTGGTCGGGGATTCCCTTGGGATGTGTGTCTACGGATACGAAGGGACTGTTCCCGTCACGATGGATCAGTGTATCGTTCACTGTGAAGCCGTCCGACGCGCGGCCCCGAGCACGTTCGTGATGGGCGACATGCCGTTCATGAGCTACCAAGCGAGTGACGAGGACGCCGTCCGCAACGCCGGACGGTTCCTCAAGGAGGCAAACGTCGACGCGGTGAAGCTCGAGGGGGGCGTGCGGATCCTCAGTCGGATCCGGGCGATCCTCGACGCCGGAATCGTCGTCTGCGGGCACATCGGACTGACGCCGCAAAGCTCGGGACAGCTCGGTGGGCACAAGGCGCAGGGGCGGACGGTCGCTTCTGCGCGGTTGGTGATCGAGGACGCTCTTGCGATCGAGGAGGCGGGGGCGCAGTTGCTTCTCCTGGAAGCGGTTCCTCCGGAGGTCGCAGGATTCATCACGAAGAGGCTCTCGATACCGGTCTTCAGTATTGGAGCGGGAGCCGAGTGTGACGGGCAGCTGCTGATCGTGTCAGACCTGATCGGCCAGTTCCAGGCATTCACGCCGAAGTTCGTCAAGAAGTACTGCAACGTCGCCGAGGTGGTGACAGAGGCGATGCGAGCATACGTCGGCGACGTCAAGGCGGGCGAGTTCCCGGCGGACGAGCACTGCTACCACATGCTCAAGGACGAGGCCGGCGGATTCGACGACCTGATGAAGGAATTCGATGAGCGTCCCGGGAGCAATCGATGAGCGATCTACGGCAACGATTGGCGATCGGCGAGGAGTCACTCAGACAGATCAATGCCCTCATCCTCGACCCCAAGTCCGAGGTGATCAACGAGCTTCTGAGGATCGTGGAGAAACACGGTGGTCCGGAGGAGATCAATGCCAAGGCGGTCGAGGCGAGGAGGCTGGCGAATCTGCTCGACAGGCTCAAGCAGAGCCAGTCACCGTACGTCGCCGACATCGAGTGGCTGATCGAGCAGCGGGACCGCGGCGCGTTCATCTCGGTCGCGGATCATCGGAAGAAGATCCTGGGAGATCGCGCTGGCTCGATGACGTTCGATGAGGGGCGCGCGGTCACTCTCGAGATCAGCGCGCTTCAGTTCTTCCCGTGGCTGATCGCCGAGGCGAAACAGGCGATCGACCAAGGCGAGCTGATGCCCGGTCGGTACATCCGCGTTCGCAACATGGCCGAACAGGTCGCCGACAACGGCGACACGCTCGCCGTCGCTGCGGCGATGCAGGTCGTCGGCGCGAGCTACGTCGAAACGCTCGATACCAAGGGAACGGACGGATCCAACATCCACCTCGGCGGCCCGGCGACGATCACCGGGTACTTCGGCGGCGTCGGGCAACCGAACGAACACGCGCTTGCCTGGGTCGACGAGTTTCTCGGGTACTACACGGAGTACGGAATCCGTCAGGTTCTGAACATCAATCCGGGGACGGTGTTGCTGGGCTACCTCCTCCACAAGCTCGGGATCGACATCGAGTTCAAGATCTCCGTCTACATGGGCAACGACAATCCGTACGCCGCGTTGTGGACGTTGATCGGGGCGAAGCTCTTCGCACGAGAAGACGGCACGACGTCGCTCATTGGCTTCAACTGGGCGAACTCGGTTGACAACACGACGATCGAGAAGGGGGCCGCGATTCGAGAGGCTCTCGGATTCGAGAACGTCGTTCGCTTCGAGCATCACATCACCGAAACGCAGAAGTCGATCGTCATTCAGCCGTACGATCGGACCGACGAGCTGGTCGAACTGGCCGATCACGTCGCCAATGTTTCTGCGAAGCACGAGGGCGGGAAGCCGGAGATCGACAGCGGGCGGGAACACCCGTCGGACATTCTCGAGTACTTCATGCCGAAGGCGGACATCGAGGCGCAGGGCTTGATGCCGGCGCTGGAACGGAACTACCTCGACAAGCACGATGCGTTGAATCAAACGGCCGCTGCGTTGACCGAGAAAGGGCTGTCGTTCGTCGCCGCGCGGAACCTGCACCGCTAGGCGTTGCGATCCGCGTTGAGGGAGGGAGGCAGCTGGGGCAAGCTCTTGCTCCCATCATCGCCGATCGGAGAGGCTCGAATGCACGACTTCGCGTCATGGAAGCGCCGCGTCGAGGAAGAAGGCATTGATTCGATCGACTTTCGTGTTGCCGATCTGGTTGGACGGTCACGGCATCTGACGATCCCCGCGTCCCGGTTCACCGAGTGCGTCCTCAGCGAAGGGATCGGTTTCGACGGATCGAACTACGGATACTGCTGCGTCTCCGGAAGCGACATGGTCCTCATCCCGGATCTCTCGACCGCGTACGTCGAGGAGCGGGACGGAGAACGGATTCTGACGCTCATTTCCGAGATCTGCGACGCGAAGGCGCGCGAGCCCGCAACGATCGATCCCCGAGGAACGGCCGCAGCCGCTGTTGAGCACCTCAAGAGACTCGGCATCGCCGACGGCGTACTCGTCAGCCCGGAGTTCGAGTTCTACGTGTTTGACGAGGTCCTGATTGACAGCGATGCGGGGCGCAACTGCGTTGAGATTGCTCCCGCAGAGGGGGGGCACACACGGCCCTGCCTGGGCTCAGTGGGAACGCTCGCTCCGCCTACCACGCGCCGCTCCCCGAGGATCGACTGTTCTCGTTGCGCTGTGAGATCTGCCGACAGGTCAGCGAAGCCGGGATCCCGGTCAAGTATCACCATCACGAGGTCGGCTCGTTCGGGCAGCAGGAGATCGAGCTTGGCTTCGACGGACTCGTGCGCATGGCTGATGCCGCACTGATCGTTAAGTCGTTTGTGCACAACGTGTCGAGCGAGCAGGGGCTGACCGCGACGTTTCTCCCGAAGCCGATGCACGACCAGGCGGGAAGCGGTATGCACCTACAGCAATACCTTGTTCGGGGCGGGAAGAACCTGTTCTGTGGAGATGACAGATTGTCCGAGCTTGCAC
The DNA here is from genome assembly GCA_965602415.1 of uncultured bacterium. Lineage (GTDB taxonomy): Bacteria > Bipolaricaulota > Bipolaricaulia > UBA7950 > UBA9294 > JANQEA01. Next base: position 11,881 of record CBFCYU010000020.1, read on the forward strand.
TCTGCTACATCGGGGGAATGCTGACCCACGGGGCGAGCCTGATGGCGCTGAGCAATCCGACAACGAACTCGTATCGTCGTCTCGTCCCGGGGTACGAGGCACCAGTGCGCTTCGTCTTCGGCGCATCCAATCGGACCGCGGCGATTCGCGTTCCGTCGTACGCTCGCGGTGATGAGACGAGGGTCGAGCTACGGACGATGGACGCAACGTGCAATCCGTACGTCGCCTTTGCCGCCATCCTGATGGCCGGGATCGACGGGATCCAGCGCGGTCTCAACGCGCGAGAGATGGGGTTCGGTCCAGTCGACAGGAACGCCCAGGAGACGAACACTGGGAAGCTGACGCCGCGTAACCTCGTCGGGGCCCTCGGCGCGCTCGAGGCGGATCAGGACTACCTGCTGGAGGGGAACGTGTTTACCGAAGCGATGCGGGAGCACTGGATTCGAACAAAGCGCGAAGAGGCGGCCGCGGTCGCAACGCGACCGCATCCGCATGAGTTCACGCTGTATTACGATCTCTGACCTCTCCGAGAAGATCGCATTGCGGTTGGGCGGACCTCACCGCAGATGTGGGCCCGAAGGTCGCTCTATGGCTTCTTCTCTTCGCGATCTAGATACTGGATGATCGCTTCGACGACGAGGTAGTTGATCGAACGATCGAACGTCTTCCCAAGGCGCTCCAATCGCTCGATTGGCTTCCTGTCCAGCTTGCTCTTCGGGATGTAGATCGACAACGTCGTCACTTCGCTCTTCCGGACCACTTGACTCACCTCCTTCTGTCCCTTGAGGTCCCTGGGTTCTGTGCTAGCCTACAGCAAACCAAGGGGAATCGGCAAATCGGTCCGGAAGTCAAATGAATACGCCTGAGGCCCGTCACGGAACCTCAGGCGCGTTGTGTTCCCCAGTCGCTGTGTCCGCTAGCGGATGACGAACCGGAACGTGTAGAAGACGACCTGGCGGCCTCGGCTTGGCATCGCGATCACTGGCTCACAACCCGGAGGCGTTTCAACGCGAGTACTGCCCATCTGATGAGCCATCGCGGCCTTCGGAACGCCCCGTTCGATTGCGAGGACGAACGTGAACGTCGCTTCGTCGAGGACCCCGGTCGAGATGATCGGCTCCTCTTCCCAGACGATCTCCGTGATCGGAATCACCGCGTCGAACAGGTCGCCCGCCGGCGCGATCGAGATTGATCCGCCGTAGGCGAGGCCTTCTTCGTTGATGACGTTGACCGTGTTCCCGCACGGGAGCTGAATAGAACAGCGATCCCACAGGATGCTGATCACGTCGTCAGAGATGTTGTGAATCCAGAACGGCAACCGACTCTCGACGCCCTCCCCGGTATGCGAGATGTTGAACGCAATCCGAATCGTGTCGTCCTGGAAGACGGCCTTCTCCGAGTAGATCGGGTCGAGCATCTCCAGTGAGGTCGGCGGCAGGACCGTAACCTCCGTCACCGGCTCCTCAACGGGCGGAAGCTCCCGTTCGACCACCGCAGGTTCGGGCTGATTCAGCAGAAGCCCGAACAGCAACAACGCTCCCATGATCGCGGAGATCACCGCAATCTTCCCTAGATCATTCACGATCTCTCACCCCTCTTCGTCGACGAAGTTGGTAGATACGTTCATCGTATCCGCCGACGCGCCATGGGAAGCGAGGATTTTGGCCTGTTTGGAGCAGAAGTCTGTCCACCGAAGCGAACCGCCCACCCGGCGGGAAAAGAAGAGCCAGCGAGAGGAGTCGAACCTCCGACCGATGGTTTACGAAACCATTGCTCTACCACTGAGCTACGCTGGCGTGTTCGGACCGATTATAGCGATCCGCGTTTGGGGCCTCAAACCCCCTCGGTGAGCCGGAGCCGGACAGAGGGGAGAGGGAGTGCTGTTCACTCCCCCGCCCCTGTTGGTGTTGGCAGTTCCGGCAGCTACCTCAACGTCGCGACTTCCTGTTCAAGTTCGTTGAGGCGGGCTTCCAGTCTCTGCAGCTCGTTCAGCAGCAGCGGTACGAGCTGTTCGTACCGAACCGTGTACGGATCGCCGTTCTCGTCGGTGATCACGAGATCCGGTGCGACCTGCGCGACCTCCTCGGCGATCAGCCCGTACTGCGTGATCCCGGCCGGATCGATCTCCGGCTTGTACTCGAACGTCACCGGTCGCAGGTCGTAGAGCACGTCGCTGCGGAAGCCGAGATCGGCGATCCCCGTCTTGAACCGCGCCGAGGACGTCAGCGTGCCCAGCTGGCCGTCGGCCTTGATGTGGACGGTCACCCCGCCCGAGACCGTGGCGCCGTAGATGCCCGAAACGAAGGCCCTCTCAGTCGGTCTGTAGCCGGCACCAATGCGGGTCGTGTCGCTCTCGCCGCCGACACCATAGCTTCCGATGTAGATGTTGTTGGTGCCCCCACTGTTGTTGAGACCAGCCCAGTCGCCTATCGCGGTGTTGTAGCTCCCTTCCGTGAGCCCGGCGAGCGCTCCCTGACCGACGGCCGTGTTGTGGTCCCCCCCCGCGGCGAGGCCCTCGCCAAGGCTGTCAAGGGCACCGGAGCCAACGGCCGTGTTGTCAGTGTCACCATCCGCGTTGGAGAGCGCGTTGTACCCCACCGCAGTGTTATCGCTCGCTGTGTTATAGTAGAGCGCTGAGAAGCCAACCGCAGTGTTGTTTCCTCCGATGATGTTCTGGCGGAGAGCATTCGGGCCCACCGCCGTGTTGTAGTCTCCGCTCTGGTTGCTGGCCGCTGCGCTGCTGCCAACGCCAAGGTTCGCGCTGCCTGAGGTATTCGCCGCAAGAGCGGAGACACCCACCGCAGTGTTTGAAGATCCCGTGCTGACGGACAAGAGGCTGTGTCGACCGACGGCTGTATTGGAATCACCTGTTGCCGCGGGATTCCCCGCATACGGCCCCACAAAAGCGCTCCAAGACCCAACCATCTGGAGGAACCGAACACCGCTGATGTGCAGGGTTCCATCAACGTCCAGATCACCGGCAACCTCCAGTTTCTTCCCCGGGCTGTCCGTCCCGATGCCGACGTTGCCGCTGTTCGAGTTGTAGATGTCGTCGCCGGTGACGGTCCATTGGCTGGCCCCGCCGGAGACGGTCTGCCAGCCAACGGTGCCACTGCCGTTGGTCGCGAGGACTTGGCCGTTTGTCCCGTCGGTGTCGGGCAGGGTGTAGTTCTCGATCGTTACCGGCCCCTGGAGATACGTGTGGGTATGATTGGTGCTGTTGCCGATTCGGATCGTGTTCGATTCGGCGGCCTGGCCGGGGTTTCCGATGTAGATGTCGTGGCTTCCGTTGGTCAGGCTCGAGCCGGCCGCGCCGCCGAGCGCGATGTTCTGTCCCCCCGAGCTGAGTGACTGCAGGGTGGAATGCCCGACGGCTGTGTTGTTGCTCCCGGTGGTGTTCGCGTTGAGCGACTGGTAGCCGATCGCGGTGTTCGTGCTGCCGGTCGTCGCATTGGCCAGGGCATTCGCGCCGACCGCTGTGCCGCCGACGCCTTCCGTATTGGCGCCGAGGGCACTCGCGCCGAGGGCCGTGTTCATGCTCCCCCCAACATTCGAGAGGAGTGCCTGGTTCCCGACCGCTGTGTTCCAGTCTCCGGCACCGTTCGCCGAGAGCGTGCTCTCCCCTATCCCAGTGTTCGCGGTCCCGGCCATGGAGAAGTTGCCCGCGCCGAGGCCGAGGAACGTGTTGTCGGTTCCGTAGGTGTGAAGGAGGTTGATGCCTGCCTGATACAGACCACCGGTCATGCCGATGCTCCCCGAGACGTCGAGTCTCTGGCCCGGCGTGGTCGTTCCGATGCCGACGAAGTTGGTGTTGGTGTTGTAGATGTCGTCCCCGCTTGCCGTCCAGTAGCCCGAGCCGCCGGTGATGGTCGTCCAGCTGACCGTCCCGCTCCCGTTGGTGGCGAGGACCTGTCCGCTCGTC